>DASZJM010000247.1:0-7965 GCA_035948165.1 Candidatus Methylomirabilota bacterium | reverse complement strand
ACCACCGTGTCGACCGCGCCGCCGGTCTCCGCGTAGACCAGGGCCTTCACCGGGTCGGCCAGCGGCCGCAGGAAGGTCGAGTCCGCGCGCAGCAGCACCAGGTCCGCCTTGCGCCGGGGCGCGATCGCGCCCAGATCGTCGGCCTGCCCGAGCACGCGCGCGGTGCCGGAGGTGGCGAGGCCCCAGACCGTGTCCGCGTCCAGCCAGCGGGCGGTCTCGTGCGGGAAGCGCACGGTGCTGATCACCGAGGCGATGCGGAGGGCCTCGAAGAGATTCTGGTTGTCGGCGCAGACCGAGCCGTCGGTGCCGAGGCCGACTGTCACGCCGCGATCCAACATCTCGCGAACTGGCGCGATGCCGCAGCCTAGCCGCAGGTTGCTGCCCGGGTTGTGGGCGACCGCGGCCCCCGCGTCGGCCAGCCGCTGCAGGTCCTCGTCGGTGAGCCAGATCGAGTGCGCGCCGACGAAGCCCGGCCCGATGAGCCCGTGATCGGCCAGGCGGGCCACGATGGACTTGCCCCAGCGTCGCTGGCTCTCCACGAGCTGCACCTTCGACTCGGCCAGGTGGGTATGGACCCCGGCGCCGTACTCCCGGGCCAGGGCGGCGCAGCCGTCGAGGAACTCGTCGGTGGCCTGGTTCGGGATGGTGGGCGCGATCCCGATGCGCACGCGGCCGTCGGCCCCGCCGTGCCAGCGGCGGATGGCGCGCTCGGTGAGTCCGAGCAGCCCCTTGGTCGGGGCGGGCTGCATCTCCTGGACCGTCCGCCGGAGGTCGGGCGGGAGCTGGTCGGCGAGCCCGGGCACGGTCTGGTAGAAGACGACGTCGGCCACCGCGGGGGCGAGCACGACCCGGAGCCCCACGTCGGTGTAGGCGCGCACCACCGCCTCGAACGCCTCGTCGGTGATGGCCGGCACCGCCATGTAGAGGTCGTAGGCCGACGTGCAGCCGGTCTTGAGCATCTCGATGGCCCCGACCGCCGCCGAGAGGTACTCGTCCTCCGGTGTGCGGAATCCATAGTTTGCCGCCGAGTGGGTGAGCAGGTCCTCGAGCGTCCAGCTCCCGGCGCGGCCGCGGGCCAGGTGGCTGGCCGCGTGGGTGTGCGCGTTGCCCATGCCGGGGAGCACCACGTGGCCGGAGGCGTCGATGACCGGGGTGCCCGCGGGGGCGGCGAGCGCGGGCCCCACCGCCGCGATGCGATCGCCCTCGACCAGCACGTCGGCGCGGCTGAGCGCAGCCGGGGTGCCGGCCAGGACCTGTCCTCCACGGATCAGCAGTGCCATCGGCCCCTCCGGGTCGCCCGCGCTACTTCCTCGCGGGGAGCAGGTCGTTGGTGTAGATCTCCTCGAGCCCCACCTTGCGCTTCAGCTCGAGGTACTGGGTGTAGAGATCGCGCGTCTTCTCGAGCTGGGCCGGGTCGAACTGGCCCACCGCCATCTTGCCGCTGGTGACCTCGCTCGCGTACACGAAGCGCGCCCCCACCTGCGCGGCGCCCACCGCGCCCTCCGGATCCACCTCGGGGTGCGCCTTGACCACGTAGCCCACGCCCTCGTCGAAGTGCTTCTGGCGGAACGCGTAGTCCGCGCCCTTGAGGGTCGCGCGCAGGAAGGCCTTGAGGCCCTCGGGGTCCTTGGCGATGGTCTCCTCGCGGGCGACCAGCGAGGTCGAGGCCACGTCGAAGCCGAGATCGGCCCACGCGGCCAGCACCCGGATGTCCGCGTTCTGCTGTTTGGCGATCTTGCGGATGCGCGCCTCGTGCACCACGAAGAACGGCACCGCGTCCACCGCGCCGCGGATCAGCGCGGGCGGCATCGAGGCGGCGTCCATCGTCACCCAGGTCACCGAGCCGGGCTTGAGGCCGGAGAGCTTCTCGTACACCGGCCAGAGGATCTGGTGGCTGTTGCCGGGCGAGATCGCGAGCTTCTTGCCCTCGAGCTCCTTCGACGTCTTGATCGGCGAGTCGGCGCGCACGAAGACCCCGTGCGGGGGCCGGCGGTACCAGAGTGCGATGGCCTTCACCGCCACGTCGGTGTTGGCGCGCGCCGCCATGAGCGCGGAGATGTCCGCGATGCCGACCTCGCCCTGGCCCGCCGCGATTCGCTTGACGGTGTCGCCCGAGCCCTGGCCGCGGAGGATCTTCACGTCGAGGCCTTCCTCCCGGTAGTAACCCTTTTCCAGCGCCGTGTAGTGCGGCACGTACTCGCCGGTCGGCACGAAGTCGAGGATCAGGGTGTAGGGCCGCAGCGGCTTCTGCTGGGCCGCGCCGCCCGCGGGCCACAGCAGGGCTGAGGCGAGGAGGAGGGCCGCCAGCGCGACCAGGAGCGGGGCTGAGCGCAGCGGGCGAGGGAGCCGGGTCATGGGCGTTCTCCGTGACGGGTCAGACCGCGCCGGACTCCGCGGGCGGCCGCGCGGCGGGATCGTCGAGGTGAGCGATGCAGTTGAGCAGGCGCACCCGCCACCGCGGGTCCGGGCCCTCGATGACGGTGACCGCGGTGTTCTCCCACTTCTCCGGCGCCTCGACCCCGTCGGGCAGGACGAGGTGACGCGCCGCGAGCGAGCGGCAGACGAGGCCGTGGGTGACGACGGCCAGGTGGCCCGCCGTTCTCGTGGCCGCGGTCCGAACGACGTCCCACGCTCGATCGACGCGGGCGTGGAAGACCTCCCAGGTCTCTCCGTTGGGCGGGGCGTAGTCCGGCGCGAACATGTCGAAGCCCAGGTCCGCGTAGGCGGTCCCGCGGATGTCGCCGAAGTCGCGCTCCCGGAGCAGCGGGTCGTGGCGCACCGGGGCATGGGTGACCCGCGCGAGCCGCTCCGCGGTCTGGGCCGCGCGGGCGAGGTCGCTGGCGAGGATCGCGCCGATGCCTAGGCCCTCGAGCCGCCGGGCGAGGCGCTCGGCCTGCGCGAGGCCGCGGGGCGAGAGCGGGTTGTCGGGGAGCTGCACGGTGCGGGAGGCGTTGCCCAGGGTCTCCCCGTGGCGGATCAGAAAGATGGTCATGGCGACCGCGCCGGTCGCGCTCAGATCACCCGCTCGCGGCGCAGCTCCGCGACCTGGGCCGGGGAGTAGCCGAGCCCGGCCAGGATCTCGTCGGAGTGCTGGCCGAGGCGGGGCGCGGTCCGCCGCACCGCCACCGCGGCGGCCGACATGCGGATCGGGGTGCGGATGTGGGGCACGCGACCGAGCTCGGCGTCGTCGGCGTGCACCACCATCTCGCGGTGCTTCACCTGCGGATCGGAGAAGAGCTGCTCGTAGTTGTAGACCGGGCCGCACGGCACCCCCGCGTCGTCGAGCACCTTGGTCCAGTGCGCGGTGGGCGCGGTGGCGAGCACCGCGACGATCTCCTTCTCGAGCAGGAAGCGGTTCTTGCGCCGCTCGGTGGCCTTGGCGAAGCGCGGATCGCCGAGCCACTCCGGGTGGCCGAGGGCGCGGGCGCACCGCTCCCAGATGGACTGGCCCGCCGCGCCGATCATCATGTAGCCGTCCTGGGTCTCGAAGCGCTGGTAGGGCGCGTTCTGCCGATGGCGCGAGCCCATGCGGACCGGCTCCACGTGATCGGCGAGCCAGCCCGCGCTCGTCCACGAGGAGAAGCCCACCGCGGTCTCGAGCAGCGAGCACTCGATCTTCTGCCCCCGGCCGGTGCGCTGCCGCTCGTAGAGGGCGGCGAGGACGCCCTGGGCGCCCCACATGCCGGTCCCGAGATCGCAGATCGGCAGGCCCACCGAGGTGGGCGGCCCGTCGGGCTCGCCGGTGACGTGCATGATGCCGCCCATGCCCTGGGCGATCAGGTCGAAGCCGCCCTTCTCGCGATAGGGCCCGTCGGAGCCGAACCCGGAAAGCTGCGCGTAGATCAGCCGCGGGCTCGCCTGGCTGAGCTTCTCCCAGCCGAGCCCGGCACGGTCCATGACGGTGGGGCGGTAGTTCTCGACCAGCACGTCCACCGACGGGATCAGGGCGAGGAAGATCTCGCGCCCGCGCGCGCCCTTGTAGTCGAGGGTGAGGCTCTTCTTGTTGCGGTTGATGTAGCGGAAGTAGGGATTGCGCTCGCTGCCGTCGCCCATGCCGCGGGAGGAATCGCCCGCGCCGGGGCGCTCGAGCTTGATCACCTCCGCGCCCATGTCGGCCAGGATCATGGTGCAGAAGGGGCCCGCCATGTGCTCGGTCATGTCGAGGACCTTCACGCCGTCGAGCGGGCCCTTCGCGTTCGTCTCAGCCATGGTGGGTCGGGTCTCCGGCAACCGGGCGCGTGTCGTTACGTGCTATGTCGCGCGCGTGGCCGAGGACGTGGGCCACCGCGATCTGGTGGAAGACGAGCGCGAGCGGGCCGACCACGCCGCCCGCCGAGCGGATGCGGCGGGCGAAGAGCACCTCGTCCGCGGCCTCGACCGCCCGGATGGTGGCGGCCCGGTTCTTCTCGAACTCGGCGAGCAGCTCCGCCACCGTCAGGTGCTCGCGCTTGGCCACCTGGCGGTCATTGTAGGAGTCGTTGCCGCCCTTCATCTCGCGGGTCGGCGGCGCGGCCGCCTCCGGGGCGGGCGGGGTGCGGGCGATGTCGATCAGGCGCGGATAGCTCCACTCGATCGACGCGATGTGAGCGAGGATCTGGCGGCCGTTCCACCCGCTCTCGTAGCGGCCTTCCTCGAGCGCGGCGGGCGGCAGCGCGGAGATCAGCGCCACGACCTCGTCCCGGCTCGACCGGAGGGCCCGCAGCAGCTCCGCCTTCGAGGGCGCGGGGATGTCGGCCGCCGCGTGGTAGTCGGCCATGGCGGGAGAATGGGGCCAGGCGGAAGGGCTGTCAAGTCGAGCCCCGCGCGCGGCCCGTGCGGTCGGTCGCGCCGATGGCCACACCGCCCAGCACGAGCGCGATCGCGATCAGCAGCGGGAGCGTGAGCGGCTCGCCGAGCCAGAGCCCGGCGGTGACCGCGCTCACCACCGGGGTCGCGAGCAGCCCGAGCGAGGTGGTGACCGCGGGCAGGAGCCGACTCGCGGTCGCCACCGCCCAGTAGGCGACCGCGGTGCCGACGATGCCCAGGTAGAGCAGCAGGAGCGTGAACGAGGGCGTCCAGGTGACCTCGGTCGGCGCGCCGGTCGCGAGCGCGATGGGCGCGAGCAGGAGCGTCGCCAGGAGCGTCTCCCACGGGATCAGCGCGAACGGGGTGGAGCGCCAGCGGTGCGCGCGGATGTGCAGGATGCTCGCGGCCCAGAGGAGCGCGCCGGCCAGGATGGCGAGGTTCCCCCACACCACCGCGCGATCGCCCCAGTCGAAGGTCAGCGGGTTGAAGAGGGTCACGAGCCCGGCCAAGCCGACGAGCACGCCGACCACGCGACGGGCGGTCAGGGGCTCGCGGAGGAAGAGCGCGGCACCGGGCGTGACCCAGAGCGGCGTGGTGTAGGCCAGCACCACGGTGCGCCCGGTGGGCACGAGCCCCAGCCCCCAGCTCGCCAGGAGGTTGAAGCCCACCATGTGGAGCAGGGTGATGCTGACCAGCACCGGGAGGTCGCCCGCCGGCGGCCACGCGATGCGGCCGCGCCAGGCGGTGAGCGCGAAGAGGGCCACGGTGGCGATGGCCGAGCGCAGGGTCACCGCCCAGAGCGGGGAGAGGCTCGCGAGGATCACCTTGTTGACCGGCCACGTGAGGCCCCAGGCGCAGACCACGAGGAGCAGGGCCGCGATGCCCTGGCGGCGGGCGCTCGAGGGCACGATCAGCCGCGACGCGGCGGGACGGCGAGGACGCGGGGCATCGGGCGCGATACTGCCGCGCGGCGGCGGCCGCGTCAAGGCGCCCGGGCCGCGGCCGCGATGGTAAGATCCCGCCAGAGAGGTGACGACCATGGTGACGCTGCTGACGGACAACGGGGAGTTCTCGGTCGACGCGGCCCCGTCCGCGACCGCGCTCTGGTGCTTCGCGCGCGACGCGGAGGCCGCGACCGGCTGGGTGGCCAAGCCGGAGGGGCTCTGCCGCGGACCGGTCTGCGTGCCGCTGCCCGCCGGGCGCGAGCGCGAGCTCGTCGACGGCGGACGCATCGACCTGGCCGCGCTCTGGCGCCACCTGGGCCAGCCCGCGGTGCACAGCGACCGCGGCGACGCGTGGGTGCTCGGGCAGAGCGCGCGCGACCGCGCGGCGGCGCTCGCCTCGCTCGAGGCGCCGGACTTCGCGCTGCCCGATCCGGCCGGGCGCGTGCACCGCCTCTCCGACCACCGCGGCAAGAAGGTGCTGCTCGTCACCTGGGCCTCCTGGTGAGGGTGCCGCCGCGACCTGCCCGTGTGGCAGGCGCTCTACGAGGAGCTGGGAGACCAGGGCTTCGTGGTGATGGCGGTGGCGATGGACAGCCGCGCGGCTGATCCGCTCCCGTGGATCGAGGCGGCGCACCCGACCTATCCCACCCCCATCGATCGGGAGCACCGGCTCGCCGAGCTCTACGGCATCGTCAACGTGCCCCAGGCGGTGTGGATCGACGAGGCTGGCCGCATCGTGCGGCCCGCCGAGCCGGCGGGCGCGTACGAGGGCTTCCGCAAGATGAACCGGTCGACGCGGGAGATGCCGGAGGACGTGGCGCGCCTCACCGCGGAGGCCAAGACGACCTACCTCGACGCGATCCGCGACTGGGTGCGGCGCGGGCCGCGGAGCCCGCACGCGCTCGCCGCGGCCCGGGCTCGCGAGCACCTGGCCGCGCCGCGCGAGGACACCGCGCGGGCCCAGGCCCTGTTCCGGCTCGGCCAGCTCCTGATCCGTCGGGGCGAGACGGCGGAGGGCGAGCGGTGGATCCAGGAGGCGAGCCGCCTCCATCCGGAATCGTGGTGTATCTGGCGTCAGGGCGCCGGGGTGAACGAGGCCGGCCTGGCCGCGCTGCCGGATTTCTGGCAGCGGGTCGACGCGCTCGGCGAGGATCGCTACTACGCCCGGGTCGACATGCCGGGCATGCCGTAGGCCCCGCGACCGACTCGCCCGCCGGATGGCCGCGCTCCCGCGCTTCGGACTGAACCGCTTCGACTCCCGCTCGGTCGACGCCTTCGCGGCGGACGTGCGCCGCGCCGAGCAGCTCGGCTGGGACGCCGCGCTCCAGCCGGACTCGCAGCTGCGCCGGCGCGACACCTACGTGCTGCTCGCCGCGGCGGCGCGGGTCACCGAGCGCATCGCGCTCGGCCCGCTGCTCGCCAACCCGGTCAACCGCCATCCGACCGTGACCGCGTCGTCGATCGCCACCGTGGACGAGCTGGCGCCGGGGCGGGTACTGCTCGGCTGGGGCGTGGGCGACACCGCGGTGCGCCTGGCCGGCCTCAGGCCCGCGCGGGTGGCGGAGCTCGAGGCGAGCACGCGGCTCATGCGGTCGCTCCTCGACGGCCAGGCGGTCGAGGTGGGCGCGGCGCGCCCCGCGCGGCTGCCGCATCATCGCCCGGTGCCGATCTGGATCGCGGCGGGCGGCCCGCGGACGCTGCGGATGGCGGGCGAGGTCGCGGACGGGGTGTTCATCCGGGTCGGTACGCATCCGGCCAACATCAAGACCGCGGTCGACGCGATCCGGGCCGGGGCCGCGGCGGCGGGGCGCGACCCGGCGTCGGTGCGGCTCGGCGCGGTGTTCCACACCGTGCTGGTCGACGACCCGGAGCGCGCGCTGGTCATGGCGCGCTCGATGGCGGCCGGCTACTACGAGTACTCACCCGCGCTCTTCGGTCCGCCCGGCCTCGAGTGGACGGGCCCCGATCCCGAGGCGCTCAAGCGCGCGCGGTCGGTCTGGCCGGATTTCCACCACGCGCCCGATCTCGAGGCGAGCGGCCGCGCGGTGGAGTTCCTTCCCGAGCGCGCGGCCGACGCCTTCAGCCTGCGCGGGACGCCGGGCGAGGTGGCGAAGCAGCTGGTGGCGGCGCTGCGCGGCGCGCCCGCGCCGTTCGACTACGTCGTCCTCCACCCGATCCCCGACCCGAAGTGGCCGGACGATCCCGAGCGCGGCTACACCGCCCGCGTCGCCCGCGA
>DASZJM010000246.1:0-6543 GCA_035948165.1 Candidatus Methylomirabilota bacterium | reverse complement strand
GGCGGAGCTGGCCGCCGACCGCGACCTCCAGCAGCGGCTGCTCGGGGTCAAGGTGGGCGGCGACGAGGGGGAGGCGGACGACTCGGCGCCGGACGGGGACGCGACGGCCGCGCCGGACACGGTCACGGTCTACACGGTCCGGCGCGCGGACGACGACACCGCGGCGGCGCCCGCCCCGGACTCCGGGGACTCTCCCTCTCCCCCTTCCCAAGGGGGAGAGGGCAGGGTGAGGGGCGCAGTTCGCGGCTTCACGCGCTGGAACGCAGCCGACCCGCGCAGCGCACCGCGCGACCGCCTGCTCGACGGCCGCGCGGACCCCGGCGCCCCGGTGCCGTCGCTCGACGAAGCGGCCGCGACCCTGGCCGAGAGCCGCCCCGCCGGACGGGCGATGGAGTTCCCGGTGGCCGCCACCGTCGGGCGCGCAGCCTACGTGGCCGGCACCTTCGACACCAAGGGGCGCGAGCTGTTCTTCCTGCGAAACTGCCTGGACAAGCTCGGGCTGCGCACCGTCACGGTGGACCTGGCGACGTCGGGCAAGCCGTCGCCCGCGATGATCCATCCGCGCGAGGTCGCCCGGCACCACCCGAAGGGCGAGCGCGCCGTCTTCACGGGCGACCGGGGCTCGGCGGTCAGCGAGATGGCGGTGGCCTTCGAGCAATTCATCGCGCGACGGCGCGACCTGGGCGGCCTCATCTCGGCGGGCGGCTCCGGCGGCACCGCGCTGGCCACCCTGGCCATGCGCGGGCTGCCGATCGGCGTTCCGAAGGTCATGGTCTCCACGGTGGCCTCCGGGGACGTGAAGCCGTACGTGGGGCCGTCCGACATCTGCATGATGTACTCGGTCACCGACGTGGCCGGCATCAACCGCATCTCGGAGCGCGTGCTCGCCAACGCGGCGCACGCCCTCGCGGGCATGATCGGCTACGGTCGCACCCGGGACGTGGACTCGAGCGTCAAGCCCGCGATCGGCCTCACCCAGTTCGGGGTGACCACCCCGTGCGTGCAGGCGGTCACCCACGCGCTCGAGGCGCGCTACGACTGCCTCGTGTTCCACGCCACCGGGACCGGCGGCCAGTCCATGGAGAAGCTGGTGGACTCGGGCCTGCTCACCGGGGTGATCGACGTCACCACCACCGAGATCGCGGACGAGATCGTGGGCGGGGTCCTCTCCGCAGGGCCCGCGCGGCTCGACTCGATCATCCGCACGCGGTTGCCGTACGTCGGCTCGTGCGGCGCCCTCGACATGGTCAACTTCTGGGCGATGGACACCGTGCCCGCCCAGTTCCGCGGCCGCAATCTCTACCGGCACAACCCGAACGTCACCCTGATGCGCACCACCCCGGAGGAGTGCGGCCGCATCGGGCGCTTCATCGTCGAGAAGCTCAACCGCATGGAGGGTCCGGTGCGGTTCCTGATTCCCGAGGGCGGTCTCTCCCTGATCGACGCGGCGGGCCAGCCGTTCTGGGATCCGGCCGCCGATCGGGCGCTGTTCGACGCGATCGCATCCGGGTTCCGGGCCGGGCCCCGCCGGACGCTCGTCCGGTTGCCGCACAACATCAACGACCAGGCCTTCTGCGACGCCCTGGTGGCCGCCTTCGACGAGGTCGTCGGCGAGCCCGCCCTGGCCCGGCCGCAGGTGAGGTGAGCCCGCGCATGCCCCGCATCTCCCGTCAGGACTGCCTCAAGAAGTTCCGGGCCATGATCCGGCGCGGCGAGCCGATCATGGGCGGCGGCGCCGGCACCGGGCTCTCCGCCAAGTGCGAGGAGGCGGGCGGCATCGACCTGATCGTGATCTACAACTCGGGCCGGTACCGCATGGCCGGCCGCGGGTCCCTGGCGGGCCTCATGGCCTACGGCAACGCGAACGACATCGTGGTCGACATGGCCCGCGAGATCCTCCCGGTGGTGAAGCGGACGCCGGTGCTCGCCGGGGTCAACGGCACCGATCCGTTCATGATCACCGACGACTTCCTGCGGCGGCTGATCGAGCTCGGCTTCTCCGGGGTGCAGAACTTCCCCACCGTCGGCCTCTTCGACGGGACCATCCGCGCCCAGCTCGAGGAGACCGGGATGGGCTACGGGCTCGAGGTCGAGATGATCCGCGCGGCCCACGAGCGCGACCTGCTCACCACCCCTTACGTGTTCTCGGAGCAGAACGCGGTGGACATGGCCAAGGCGGGGGCCGACATCGTGGTCTGCCACCTCGGCCTCACCGCGGGGGGCGCCATCGGCGCCGAGACCGCGCTCAAGCTCCGGGACTGCGTGCCGCTCGTCGACGCGTGGGCGGCCGCTGCCCGCTCGGTGAACAAGGACGTGATCGTGCTGTGCCACGGCGGACCGATCGCCCGGCCCGCCGATGCGCGCTTCATCTTGAAGCATTGCCGGCAGTGCCACGGCTTCTATGGCGCCTCCAGCATGGAGCGGCTGCCGACCGAGGTGGCGCTGACCGAGACGACCCGCAAGTTCAAGAAGATTCGCCGATGAAGGACGCGAGGAAGAGTCAGGACGCAATCGCACGGGCGCCAGTGGGAATGAACAAGGTGGTGGGGGGGCTTGGGGGAGGAGCGGCGCCGCTCCCCCCCAATCAGAACAAGCCTTACAGGGGGTTCTCATGACTGGAGCACAGTTCGGCGCGGTGATACTCGGGCTGATCGTGGTGGCCATTGTCGTGGTCATCGTGGTGTGGCTGATGAACTGGCTGTACCTGCGCTCCTCGAAGGAGCGCGCCTTCGTGCGCACCGGCCTCGGCGGCCAGAAGGTGGTGATGAACGGCGGGGCCTTCGTGCTGCCGATCGTCCACGAGGTGGTGCCGGTCAACATGAACACGCTGCGCCTCGAGGTCTCCCGCGGGCGGGACAAGGCCCTGATCACCAAGGACCGCATGCGGGTCGACGTGGTCTCCGAGTTCTACGTGCGCGTGCAGGCGGGTCCGGAGGCGATTGCCTCCGCGGCCCAGACCCTGGGCCAGCGCACGCTCGAGCCCGAGACGCTGAAGGAGCTGGTCGAGGGCAAGTTCGTGGACGCGCTCCGCACGGTCGCGGCCGAGATGACCATGGAGGAGCTGCACGAGAAGCGGGGCGAGTACGTCAAGCGGGTGAAGGGGGTGGTGGCGGCCGACCTCCTGCAGAACGGGCTCGAGCTGGAGGCGGTCTCGCTCACCCAGCTCGACCAGACCGCCATGGAGTTCTTCAACCCGTCCAACGCCTTCGACGCGGAGGGCCTCACCCGTCTCACCGAGCAGATCGAACGGCGCAAGAAGATCCGCAACGACATCGAGCAGGACACCATGATCCAGGTGCGCAACAAAAATCTAGAGACCGAGCGCCAGGCCCTCGACATCGACCGGGAGCTCGAGTACGCGCGGCTGGCCCAGGAGCGCGAGCTCGAGATGCAGCGGGCGTCCCAGCGGGCCGACGTGGCCCGCCAGCGCGCCGAGAAGGAGCAGGAGGCGGAGCGGGCCCAGATCGGGGCGCGGGAGGCGGTCGACCGGGCGCGCATCTCCTCCGAGCGGGCGGTGGAGGAGGAGCGGATCGGCAAGGAGCGCGAGGTGGAGCAGCTCGAGATCGGGCGGCGCCAGGCCGTCGAG
Organism: Candidatus Methylomirabilota bacterium; assembly: GCA_035948165.1. Lineage (GTDB taxonomy): Bacteria > Methylomirabilota > Methylomirabilia > Rokubacteriales > CSP1-6 > CAMLFJ01. Next base: position 2,957 of record DASZJM010000246.1, on the reverse strand, counting down.
CTGGCCGAGCAGCAGCGGGCCATCGCGGTGGCGGAGCAGTCGAAGGCGCAATCGGAGGCCCAGGGCGCGGCCGATCTGGCCCGGGCGCGCGCGGTGGCCGAGGAGGAGCGCGTCTTCACCGTGCGCGAGACCGAGATGGCCGAGCGGCGCAAGCGCATCGAGCTGATCGGCGCCCAGCAGGAGGCGGAGCGCGACGCCCTCCGGGTGCGCGTCGGCGCGGAGGCCGAGAAGGCGGCCGCCGGCGACCGGGGCGCCGCGGTGCGCGCGGAGGCGGAGGCCTACGCGGATTCCGAGCGCGTGCGGGCGATGGCCGCGCGCATCCGCAACGAGGTGGAGGCGGAGGGAACCCGGCTGATGAACGAGGCCCAGAACCTGCTCTCCCCGGAGGCGCGCCTGTCCGCGATGCGCATCCGGCTGATCGACAAGCTGGAGGGCATCATCCGCGAGTCGGTCAAGCCGATGGAGCGCATCGAAGGCATCAAGATCCTCCAGGTGGACGGTCTCGGCGGGGGCGGGGGCGGCCGCGGCGACGGGCGCGACGGCGGCGGCGGAGGCTTCGCGGACAGCGTGGTGAACTCGGCGCTCCGGTTCCGGGCGCAGGCGCCGCTGGTGGACCAGCTCCTGCGCGAGATCGGGGTGGATGCGGGCGACGTGGGCAAGGCGGCCCGCGGCCTGCTCGATCGCAGCCAGAGCGCGGTGCTGCCGCACCCCGGCGGGCCCGACCAGACTCCCGCCGAATAGCCCGTGATCAAGGTCTACGTGTCGAGCGTGATCGAGGCGCCCGCGGACGCGGTGTGGGCGCAGATCCGCGACTTCAACGGCATGCCCAAGTGGACGCCGTTCGTGGCCGACTCCCGTATCGAGGGCGGGATGGCGCCCGACACGGTGGGCTGCGTGCGCAACTTCCGTCTCCGGGACGGCGGGGTCATCCGCGAGCAGCTCCTGACCCTCTCCGACTACGACTTCCAGTGCACGTACTCGATCCTGGAGTCCCCGATGGGCGTGGACAATTACGTCGCCACCCTGAAGCTCACCCCGGTGACGGACGGGGGGCGCACGTTCGCGGAGTGGTCGGCCGAGTTCGACTGTGCCCCGGAGCGTGAAGGCGAGCTGGCCCAGCAGATCGGGCAGGCCGTCTTCCAGGCCGGCTTCGATTCGCTGAAGGCCATGTTCCGCCGCTAGGGCCCGATGATCCGGGTCACCCGCTCCGCGGTCATCGACGCGCCGATCGAGCGGGTGTGGGCGGTGCTGCGCGACTTCAACAGCCACACCGCGTGGCACCCGGTGGTGGCCGAGTCCCAGATCGAGGGCGGGGAGCCCTCGGACCAGATCGGCTGCGTGCGCCGGTTCACCCTCCGCGACGGCCACCGCATCCGCGAGCAGCTCCTGGCGCTCTCGGACCGGGATCACGTCTCGACGTACTGCATCCTCGACGCGAGCGTCCCCCTCCGCCGGTACGTGGCCACGCTGCAGCTGAAGCGGGTGACGGATGGGGAGCGCACCTTCTGGCACTGGCAGTCCACCTTCGACGCGCCGCCCGGTCGCGAGCGTGAGCTGGCCGACATGGTCGGCGCCGAGGTCTACGAGGGCGGCTTCGAGGGCCTGCGCGCGTACCTCCGGCGCGCCCGCCCGGCCGCGGCTCGCGGCGCCGCCCCCGGGCGCGCGGTTGCCGCCGGCTCGACCATGCCGGCGCAGGGCGTGGTGGTCTCGGCCTTCGGCGGCCCCGAGGTGCTGCGGCACCAGGCGCTGCCCGCGCGGCCACCCGGCCCCGGCGAGGTGCGGCTCCGGCAGACCGCGGTCGGCGTCAACTACATCGACGTCTACGTGCGGAGCGGTCTCTATCGCATGATCGAGCCGCCCGCGGTGCCCGGGATGGAGGCGGCCGGCGTGGTCGTGGACGTGGGCGAGGGCGTCGCGCACCTGCTGCCGGGCGACCGCGTCGCCTATGCCTGCGCGCCGCCGGGCGCGTACGTGAGCGCGCGCACGATGCCGGCCGACCAGGTGGTGGTGCTCCCGGACGATGTGGACGAGGAGACGGCGGCCGCCTTGATGCTGAAAGGCATGACCGCTGCTTACCTGCTGCACCGCACGCATCGGGTGCGGGCGGGGGAGACGGTCCTGGTGCATGCGGCCGCCGGCGGCGTCGGGCTCTTCCTGTGCCAGTGGGCCCACGCCCTTGGCGCGCAGGTGATCGGCACCGTCTCGAGCGACGAGAAGGCCCGGCTCGCGCGGGCGAGCGGATGCGAGCTACCGCTGGTGGCCCGGGACTATCGGTTCGCGGCGGCGGTGCGCGCCGCCACCAATGGCCGCGGCGCGGACGTCATCTACGATGGCCTCGGGCGCGCCGCAATGGCCGAGAACCTGGAGGCGCTCGCCCTCTGCGGCCACTGGGTGAGCTACGGGCAGGCGAGCGGTCCGCTGCCGCCCATCGAGCCGGAGGCCCTGAGCGCTAGGTCGACGACCCTGACCCGCCCGGTGCTGTTCCACTACACCGCGGACCGCGCGGCCCTGAACGAGATCGCCCGCCAAACCTTCGAGGCCCTCCGGACGCGGGTGCTGCGGGTGGAGGTGCGCCACCGCTACCCCCTCGCCGCGGCGGCGGAGGCGCATCGCGATCTCGAGGGCCGCCGCACCACCGGCCCGCTCGTCCTGCTGCCGTAGGCTGTTGCCGCACTGCGATGTCGCAATGTAAGACCTGACCGCATCCGTCACGCACCCTCAACCCTCTCCCCTCAGGGGAGAGGGCAGGGTGAGGGGTGGTTCGTGGTTCCCATCTACCCCAGCAGGTGCTTGTAGGTCCCTTCCTCGAAGCCGACGATCAGTGTGCGGCCTTTGCGTAACGTGGGAGCGCGCAGGTTGCCCGTCGGGCCCAGCAGCAGTCCCAGGAGGGTCGCGCGGTCGGGCTTCCCCTTCTTGAGGTCCACGTGCTCCACCTTCTTGCCCTTCGCGACATAGAG
>DASZJM010000245.1:0-1531 GCA_035948165.1 Candidatus Methylomirabilota bacterium | reverse complement strand
CGCACGTGCAGTACTTCAGCATGCCGTGGGATCTCGGGCCGCGGAAGGCCAAGGAGTACCTCTTCACCGGCGACTACATCGACGCGGCCACCGCGCGCGAGCTCGGCCTCGTCAACCGGGTGGTGCCCCGCGCCGCGCTGGCCGAGGCGACGCTCGAGCTGGCGGGGCGCATCGCGATGCAGGATCCCTTCGCGCTGAAGCTCGCGAAGGCGTCGGTGAACGAGACGATGGACATCCAAGGCCAGCGCCGCGCCCTCGAGGCGGCGTTCAAGAACTACATGCTGACCATCCCGCACCGTCAGGCGCTCGGCACCTACGGCGCGGCGGCGCGGGCCAAGGGCGTGAAGGACCGGATCAAGACGCGGGACGCGAAGTTCGGCGACGCCGCGGGCGGGTGACCGGGCGACCCGCTCAAGGCAGAAGGCTAGCAACGAGGATGGCGGCGGTCGGCGCGGCCAGCGGACTCACCGTATCCCGGGGCGCCAACGTGATGGTCGCTCCGTAACGATGGCCGTATGGCGCGTGTGGAGCGGCTGCCGGCTCTCGGTAAACCTCCAGCACCTGATCGGGTAGATTGAGGATCCAGTAGTCGGCGATCCCGGCCCGCGCATAGAGACTACCCTTTTCGGCCCGATCGAACGCGAGGCTCGAGTCGGCCACCTCGACGATGAGAACGGGGTGCGACGGGTGAGCGCGGCTATGGTCACGCCGGCTGCCCGGTACCACCGCGATGTCGGGCTCCGGCTCGGAGTCCTCGTCGAGGGCGATGGGGCCCTGCGCCCGAACGGTCCAGCCGATGCCGAAGACCGGGCGCAGCGCATCCTGGATGAGCCCGACCGCCGTGAAGTGCGGACCACCTTGAGGCCCGCAGACGAGCAGGGCTCCACCGACCAGCTCCAGGCGCTCGCCGGGTCGGAACGCGCCCAGGTCGATCAGCCGCTCGTACTCGACGCGGGTCCAGTGCTTGGTCCGTAGCGAGGAGACCGCCATGCCTTCCAAGCTAGTCCCGCGGTGTCGATCCCGTCAACGTTCGCTGGCCGATACAGTAAACGCAGGCTACCCTCTGTGAAGGGGGGGACCACAACACCTTCACGAGTCGGCCCGGAGGAGGACCCGATGAAGAAGAGCAAGCCGCGCGTGGTCGCGAAGAGGAAGACCCCGAAGTTCTCGCCGAGCGAGTACGTCCGCATCGTGCCGCTCCACTATCCCAAGCCGTCGGTGTCGATCGACGAGCTGGGGCGCCTCCGGGGCGAGCCCCCCGGCTCCGATCTGTTCGACGGCCAGCCGCACGCGGCCGCGGCGACCGCGCATCTGACGTACAACAACGGGCCGCTCCTCACCGCCGTCCAGGTGTTCACGATCTTCTGGGGCCAGCAGTGGAGCCAGGCCACCGGCACCACGATGATGGGCAACCTCAACAAGTTCTTTCAGGCCATCGTGACCAGCCCGCTCATGACACAGCTCCAGGAGTACAGCGTCCCCGGCAAGAGCATCGGGACCGGGGCCTTCATCGGGACCAAGCTGATCACCG
>DASZJM010000244.1:0-9280 GCA_035948165.1 Candidatus Methylomirabilota bacterium | reverse complement strand
TAGCAGTCCCAGGCGAAGCGCTCGTTGCGGGTGCGCTGCGCGAGCCCCTCCACCGAGCGATCGTTCAGCCCCAGGTTGAGGACGGTGTCCATCATGCCCGGCATGGAGGCGCGCGCCCCGGAGCGCACCGAGACCAGCAGGGGCCGCGCCGGATCGCCGAGGCGATTGCCCGCGGCGGCCTCGAGCCGCGCCAGGTGGGCCAGCACTTGCTTCCACAGCCCGGCGGGGTGCTTCTTGCCCGCCGCGTTGTAGGCGGCCCACGCCTCGGTGGTGATGGTGAAGCCGGGGGGCACCGGCACCCCCATCTTCGTCATCTCGGCCAGCTCGCACCCCTTGCCGCCGAGCAGCGGCCGGAGAGCACTCGAGCCGTCCGCCTTGCCGTTCGCGAAGGCGTACACGTACTTGGGCGCGCGGGCAGACGAGGCTCCGACGATCCGACGTGCGGTCCTTCGACTTCCGGCCATCGACGACCCCCTCGGCATACCCGGGTGGTGGCAGAGAAAAAGACACAGGCCCGTTGGGGGGCCTGCGTTAATCGCTTATGCTAGGCCGCCGGGCCGTTGAAGTCAACGATTTGATCTAGCTGCAACAGGTACTTACGGAGAGGCCAGCACGGGCTTTCACACCCGCCTCGGGGCCAACCGGCTCAGGATCGCGGCTTGCGTCGCGTTCCGGCGGGGCCGGGAGACGGGTGCTCCTCGCCCTGCGCGCCGGTCACCAGCGTCTCCACCGCGATCAGATGGTCCAGCATCGCACGGTGGGCGGCCACCTCGTCGCGCCGCTGGACGGCGGCGAGGATGCGCCGGTGATCCTGGTGCGAGCGCGTCGGCCGCCCGGGCATGTGTAGCGACTCCTCGCGGCTCTGGGTCAGCAGGTCCATGAGGGCGTTGACGATGCGGGTGATGGCGCGGTTGTGGGCACTGTTGGCGATGGCGGCGTGCAGCGCGGTGTCCTGCAGCATCCCGGTGCGGCCGGCGGCCACCTCCTTCGCCTGGTCCTCCAGGATGCGCTCCATCTCCGAGATCTCCTCGCGGGTCGCCCGCCGCGCGGCGAGGGCCGCGATGGCCGGCTCGAGCAGCCGGCGCGCCTCGAACAGCTCGCCCACCGCCTCCCGGTGGGGCAGGATCACCAGCGCCAGCGGCTCGATCAGGGTCTCGACCGAGACGTCCCGCACGAACGCCCCTTCCCCGGCCCGGATGTCGATGAGGCCGCGGCTCTGCAGCGCGCGCAGCGCCTCGCGCACCGAGGTGCGGCTCACCATGAACTTCTCGGCCAGGTCCCGCTCGGGCGGCAGCCGGTCGCCCGACTTGAGCCGGCCCTCCGCGATCAGCTGCTTGACCTGGCGCACGATCTCCTCGTAGATCCGGGTCGACTTGACCGGCTCGAGGTCCATGCGGTCGGGGGCGCGGTCGGAAGGGCGGCGCGTCGGCCCGCTCATCGGCTCACGCCTCCCCGCGCGCCGGCGGCCCCGACGCGGCGGTCCGGGCCAGCCACCATCCCAGCAGGGCCAGGCCCGCGGCCAGCAGCAGGGACACGACGTCGTCGACGGTGTCGGCGTGCGCGCCGAGCCAGCCGCGCACCACCGGGTCGTCGGTGATCATCTCACCGGCCACGTAGCCCAGGATGCCGCCGCCGATCCAGATGATCCACGGCTGTCGGGTCATGAACCGAGCGAGGAAGCCGCTGCCCCACACCACGATCGGCAGCGACAGCGCGATGCCGAGCGAGACCAGCAGCATGTCGCCGTGGGCCGCCGCGGCCACCGCGAGGACGTTGTCGAGGCTCATCGTGACGTCGGCCACCACGATGATCCAGATCGCCTGCCGGAGCGAGGTGCCGTTGCGCACGTGGCCCTCCACCTCCCCGCCGGGCCGCACCAGCCGGATCGCGATCCAGAGCAGGAGCAGCCCGCCCGCCGCGCGCAGGAGCGGGATCGAGAGGAGCGCGCTCACCACCGCGATGAAGAGCAGGCGCAGCCCGACCGCGGCCGCGGTGCCCCAGACGCGCCCGAGCCACTGCTCGCGCGCGGGCAGCGAGCGCACCGCGAGGGCGATGACGAGCGCGTTGTCGCCCGCGAGCGAGAGATCGATGACGACGATGCTCGCCAAGCGGGCCCAGAACTCGGGATCGAGGAGGAGGCTCATGCTCGTTTGGGACGCGCCATCCACCAGCCCACGAGGGTCAGGGCCACGGCGAGAGCGCCCGGAACAGGATACTCCAGCACGGGCCCGACCGCTCCCAGCCAGTCCACCACCAGCGGGTCCTCCAGCAGCATGTCGCCGGCCACGTAGCCGAGCAGGCCGCCGCCCGCCCAGATGATCCACGGATAGCGGTTCATGAGCCCGGCCAGCACCCCGCTCCCCCACACCACGATCGGCACCGACATGGCGATGCCGAGGGTGACCAGCATCATGTCGCCGCGGGCGGCGGCGGCCACCGCGAGGACGTTGTCGAGGCTCATGGTGATGTCGGCCACCACGATGATCCACACCGACTCCCAGAAGGAGGCGGCGTGGCGGCGGCCGGTCGCCCCCTCGTCGGCGGGTCGCACCAGCCGGTAGGCGATCCAGATCAGCAACAGGCCGCCCACCAGACGGAGCAGCGGCACGCGCAGCAGCATCGAGATCACGCCCACGAAGAGGAGGCGCAGCACCACCGCGCCGACCGTCCCGCCGATCTGTCCCAGGAGGCGCTGCCGCCCCGGCAGGGCCCGCACCGCGAGGGCGATGACCACCGCGTTGTCCCCCGAGAGCAGCATGTTCAGGATCCCGATCTCGAGGAGGCGGGCCCAGAACTCGGGCGCGTCGAGGATCACCGCCGCGCCCGGAGCGACCCGGCGCGCTCACTCATCGTGCGGGGTCGCCACCTCGACGGGAGGCTTGTCGGATCGCGCGCGCCGCACGTAGGGATTGATGATCGGCAGCGCGAAGAACAGCAGGGCGACCGCGCTGATGACGCCGGAGATGGGGCGCTCGAACAGGATCAGCAGCGATCCCTGCGACATGATCAGGCTCTGGCGGAGAGCGTTCTCGGCGAGGTCTCCCAGCACGAGGGCCAGCACGAGCGGAGCGAGCGGGTAGTCGAGCTTCTTGAACACGTAGCCGACCACGCCGAACAAGAGCATGTACCAGATGTCCACCATGCTGTCGTGGACCGCGTAGGAGCCCACCGCGCAGACCGCCACGATGACCGGGGTCAGGATCGGGAACGGGATGCGCAGGATCGCCGCGAAGAGGGGGACGAAGGCCAGCACCATCGCGACCCCGATCACGTTGCCGGTGTACATGCTCGCGATGAGGCCCCACACGAAGTCGGGCTTCTCCCGGAAGAGCATCGGGCCGGGCTGGAGGCCCCAGATGATGAGCCCGCCCAGCATCACCGCCGCGGTGGGGCTGCCCGGGATGCCCAGCGTGATCATCGGCAGCAGCGAGGCGCCGCCCGCGGCGTGGGCCGCGGTCTCGGGCGCCACCACGCCCTCGAGCTCGCCCTTGCCGAAGCCCTCCGGGTTCTTCGAGAAGCGCTTGGCGAACGCGTAGCTCATGAAGGACGCGGGGGTGGCCCCGCCCGGCTTGAACCCCATCCAGAACCCGATGAAGGCGCTCCGGATGAAGGTGCGGTAGTAGCGGGGCAGCGTCTTCCAGGTCTGCCAGACGACCTTCGGGTTGATGTGGGCGCTGATCCCGCGGAACGAGAGGCCCTCCTCCACCGAGAGGAGGATCTCGCCGATGCCGAAGAGCCCGATGACCGCCACGATGAAGTCGAAGCCCTTCATCAGCTCGGTGATCCCGAAGGTCAGCCGGAGCTGCCCGGTCACGATGTCGAGCCCGGCGGAGGCGAGGATGAAGCCGATGAGGATCGATACCAGCGACTTGATTGGGTTCCCCCCGCCCAGGCCGATGAACGAGGAGAAGGTCAGCAGCTGGATGGCGAAGAACTCGGGGGGGCCGAACTTGAGCGCGATCTCGGCGAGCAGGGGCGCGAACAGGGTGATCAGCACCACCGAGAAGAGCGCCCCCACGAAGGACGAGGTGAACGCGGCGGTGAGTGCCTCCCCGCCCCGCCCCTGCCGCGCCATCGGGTAGCCGTCGAAGGTGGTGGCCACCGACCAGGGTTCGCCCGGGATGTTGAAGAGGATCGACGTGATGGCCCCGCCGAACAGCGCGCCCCAGTAGAGGCTCGTCAGCAGGATGATGGCCGAGGTCGGATTCATCGAGAACGTGAGCGGCAGCAGGATCGCCACCCCGTTGGCGCCGCCGAGCCCGGGCAGCACGCCGATGATGGTGCCGAGCGTGATGCCGAGCACCGCGAGCCCCAGGTTGTTGGGCTGGAGCGCAACCTGGAAGCCGAGGAGCAGGTTTTCCCAGCCCACGATCAGTACCCGAGCCAGGCCTCGAGCGGGCCCTTGGGCATGGGGACCAGGAACCACTTCTCGAAGACCACAAAGGTGAGCACCGGGAAGAGCACGCCGATCAGGATCACCGGCACCCATCCGTAGCGGCCAATCCAGCGCATGTAGGCGCCGGTGAAGATCGCGGTGGCCACGTAGAGGCCGATGAACTGGATCAGCACCACGAAGCCGGTCGCCGGCAAGAGCGTGGTGAGGACCGGGCGGAGCTGCTCGCGGGTCACGAAGGGCACCCCGCGGTCCCGCGCGCGCGCCTGCCAGGCGATGACCGCGCAGGCCCCCACCAGGAAGACCGCGAGCCAGAATGGAAAGAATCCGCTCTGGGGACCGTCGGTCCCCCAGCCGACACCGAGCCGCAGGGAGTCCCAGATCACCAGGAAACCCCCCGCCACCAGGATCAGCGCCGTCGTCAGGTCGGCCGTGCGCATGCGCGCGCTCCGGAGCGGGGCTCCTACTTCTTGAGGAGCCCTCCCTTCGCCATGAGGTCGCGGTGCAGCTGGTCGGCCTCTCCCAGCCACTTCACGAACTCCGGCCCGGTCTCCCAGGCCGCCTTGAGCGCGCCCTGATTGAGGTAGTCCTTGAACTCCGGCGACTCGTAGACCTTCTTGAGCAGGCCCTGGTACCACTCGAGCGCCTCCCGGGGCATGTCCGGCGGCCCGAAGATGCCGCGCAGCATCAGGTAGCTGATGTCCGCCCCGAGGGCCTCCTTCACGGTCGGGATGTCCTTCCACTCCGGCACCGCGATGCGCGCGGTGTCGAAGACCGCGAGGGGACGCACCCGCGACGCCTTCCAGTGGCTCGCGCACTCGATCGGGTTGTTCACGGTGGAGTCGACGTGCTTGCCCACCAGGTTCACGCACACCTCGCCGCCGCCCTTGAACGGCACGTAGGTGAACTTCGTCCCGGTGGCCTGCTCGAGCTGGATGGTGAGGATCTGGTCCTCCTGGGCCGACCCGGTGCCGCCCATCTTCATCCGGTCACCGCCCGAGCGCTCCTTGACCACGGCCAGGTACTCCTTGGCCGTCTTGTAGGGCGTCTCCGCGTTGACCCACAGGATGAACTCGTCGAGGGCCATGCGGGCGACGGGGGTCAGGTCCTTCCAGCTGAACGGCACCCCGGTGTGGAGCGGGGTCGTGAAGAGGTTCGACAGGGTGATGACGATGGTGTGGGCGTCGCCCTTCTTGCCCTTGACGTGCAGGAAGCCCTCCGCGCCCGCGCCGCCCGCCTTGTTGACCACGATGATCGGGCGCGGAGAGAGCTTGTGCTTCTCGACGATCCCCGCGATCAGCCGCGCCATCTGGTCCGCGCCCCCGCCGGTCCCGGCCGGGATCACGAACTCGATGGGCTTGGTGGGCTCCCAGGCCGCGACCGCGCCGGGGATGCTCCACGTGCCGACCGCGACTGCGACCGCCACGACCGCAGCGAGACGTCGCCATTGACGGGTCATATCCCCTCCTCGGGGGCCGGGCGCTCGGGCGCGCGGGCGACGCAACCGTTAAGGTGGCTTGGCTCGAGGCTTACTTGGCGCCGGGGCGCTCCTTCCAGAACGGAATCACGCCCGGGATCTCCCACTTGTCCCACATCTCGTCCACCTTGGACTGGAAGTACTCCAGGTCCTCCTCGGTGAAGTGGGCGAAGCGGCCCTGCTTGAGGAGATACTCCCGCACCGGCTTGCGTGGGCGCCCTTCCACGATCGCCTTGGTCTTGCCGTAGTGGCGCACCACCCCGTCCTCCACCTCGTAGAGCGGGAAGATGCCGGTCTCGACCGCTAGCTCGCCCAGCTCGTGGGAGAGCATCGGATCGTAGTCCCAACCCTTCGGGCACGGGTCGAGCGAGTGGATGAAGGTCGGGCCGCCGATGGTGAGCGCCTTGCGAACCTTGTTCATCATCTCGACCGCGTAGGAGGCGTCCACCGTCGCGACGTAGCGGCACTCGGGATGCCCGGCCGCGAGCATGCCCGCGGTGTTCTTCTTCCAGCGGGTGTGGATGATGCGCTTGACCGATCCCGGCGGGCTGAAGGTGGTGTTGGCGCCGTAGGGGGTCGAGCCGGAGAGCTGGATGTCGGTGTTGGCGTACGACTCGTTGTCGTAGAGCAAGATCAGCGAGTTGTACTCCTTGTGGGTCAAGGTCGCGGAGATGGCGCCCAGCCCCATGTCGGCTCCGCCGCCGTCGCCGCAGAAGGCGATGACGTTGATCGGCTCCGACTTCATCTTGCCCTTCTTCATGAGGGCCTTCAGCCCCGCCGCGGTGCCGAGGGCGGCCGAGCCGGAGGAGCCGAGCTGGGTGTGCATCCACGGCACCACCCACGGGGTCGTGTAGTAGGTGGTGTTGGCCACGTACATGCACCCGGTGGAGCCGAGCACGATGGTGCGCGGGCCCGCCGCCTTGACCATGAGCTTCATCACCAGGGCCGACTCGCAGCCCTGGCAGGTGCGGTGACCGGAGGTGAAGTACTCCTCGATCGTGACCTTCTTGACGCCCTTGAAGGGCTCGAGGATCTGCGTCGCGTTCGTGAATGCGGTATCGGTCATATCGGTAGCCTCCGATTACTCTCTGACGCCCAGCCAATGCGTCTTGGGGTCGGATTTCCCAGCCTTCGCGGCGGCGTAGCACATGTCCGCCGCCTTCGCGACGTCCTCCAGCGTGACCTCGCGTCCGCCGAGCCCGCAGATGAAGCTCAGCAGGGGCGGGCGCTTGTCCGCGTTGTACATCGCGGCCCGGATCTCGTTGGCGACCACTCCCGAGTTGAACGGCGAGCCGAAGGAGTAGTCGCGGTCGATGACGCCGATGGCGGAGGCCTTCGAGAGCGCCTTCACCAGCCGCTCGGTCGGGAACGGGCGGAACCAGCGGGGACGGATGAGGCCCACCTTCTTGCCCTGGGCCCGCATGTTCCGGATCCCCACCTTCATGGGCAGCGAGATCGTCCCCATGCCCACCAGGATGATCTCCGCGTCGTCGGTCATGTACTCCTCGAACCACGGGTTCTCCGGCGCGCGCCCCATGACTTTTCGAAAATCAGCATAGGCTTCTTCGATCACGGTGGTGGCCCGCTTCATCGCCTCGTCGTTCTGCCGCCGGATCTCGATGACCCAGTCCTCGTTGGCCTGGGGCGCCACCGTGATCGGGTTGTCCGGGTGCAGCAGCAGATCGCCCCGGTCGTAACGCGGCAGGAACTTGTCCACCAGGGCCCGGCTCGGCACCTGGCAGATCGTCTGGGAGTGCGTGAGGAAGGCGCCGTCCGCCGAGATCGCGATGGGCAGAAAGACACGCCGGTCCTCGGCGATCCGGTAGGCGAGCAGCGTGGTGTCCAGCATCTCCTGCGCGGTGTCCACCCAGATCAGCAGCCAGCCCAGGTCACGGACGACCAGGGCGTCATTGTGCTCGACCCCGAAGGCGCCCGGATCGTCGAGGGCCCGATTGCCCACCATGCACACCATCGGCACGCGGAGCGGGGGCGTGACGGTGAGGCACTCCATCGCGTACATCCAGCCGACGCCGGACGAGCCGCAGAACACCCGCGCCCCGACGGTGGAGGCGTGCTTCACGATCTCGAACTGGCTGTGCTCGCCTTCCGCGACGATGTACTCGGCCTCCAGATGGCCGTTGGCGATCTTCTTGGCGATCGCCTGCATGACCGTGTCGTAGGGCCGGATCGGGTACGCGGTCACCACGTCGAGGTCGGCCAGGGTCAGGGCCTCGGCACAGGCCTCGCTGCCGGAGATCAGCATCTCCTTGTGATCGGCGACTGCTCCTGCGGGCTTGGTCTCCACCGCCATGGTCTGGTCTCCTCCCTACTTCTTCCCCGCGGCGTTCTCGCCGGGAATGCCCGCGGTGATCTCGATGCCCCCCTGCTCCAGGTCCTTCTTGATCTCTTCCTCGTACTGGCCCCGGAAGCGGAAGCCGTGCGACCGGGTGATGTGCTCCTTGCTGTGGATCTTGTCGGTCATCCACGTGGTGTACTTGGCCTTGTCGGTCCGCCACATCTCCCACTGGCTCGCGTTGTCCTCGAAGGCGTCCTCGCGCACCATGGTGACGCAATCCTTGGCTGGGCACACCGCCTCGCAGACCCCGCAGCCACAGCAGGATTCCATATTGGCGTCGTAGAGGCCCTCCGGGGTGACGTCGAAGCAGGAGTCGGGGCACTGGATCCAGCAGAGGGTGCACTTCACGCACTTGTCGAAGTCGATGACCGGCCGCATGGTGCGCGTCGTGTACTTCTTGAAGTACGGGTTGCGCTCGGGCACGTAGCCCTTGCCCCCTTCCATCGGCTTGCCGATGGGAATCGCGGGGATCGTCACTCCCTCGCGCATCTCCCACCACTTCGGCTTCTCGAAGGCGTACGGGATCTCCGCATTGCCCTCGGTGACCTTGATCGGCTGGCTCTCCAGCCGCTCGTGGGCCTTGCGGGCCGAGGCGACCTTGAGATCGGAGCCCCACTCGGCTTCCTGGATGGCCTCGCAGACCGCGTCGAGCGACAGGAACTCGGGCTGGATCTTGGCCAGCGCGCCCAGGATCCGGGCCTCGGTGTGGTCCTCCTTGTAGACCCACAGCCCCGAGAAGGACGCCTTGGCCCGGATGAGGGCCAGGTTATAGGGCGCCTCCTTCTTGTGGATGTCCTTGAGGAGGGCGGCCGGGCTCTGCAGCGAGGTCATGAGGACCGTGCCGCCCGAGACCGTCAGGCGGTTGATCGGCTGCAGCCCGTACCAGGCCCAGGACTCGACGCCCTTCGAGAGGGTGTCGTCGACGCAGATGGTGACGTCGACCTCCTTGGGCTCGTAGCGGGCCATGTTCTGCTCGAGCTCCTCCTGCGAGTCGGCCACGATGGCGAAGTCCTTCGCCGGGATGCCGTTACGCTGGGGGCTGTCACCGTAGCGC
>DASZJM010000243.1:0-9141 GCA_035948165.1 Candidatus Methylomirabilota bacterium | reverse complement strand
CCCGCGGTCTCGCCGGGCACGCGCCCGTGGTGCGCCGCCGCCGCGACCTCCGGCCAGCCCAGCGTCCGGCTCGGCAGCCCGCGCACCGAGAAGCGCCCCGCCTCCACCACGACGTCGGCCGGAACGACCTCGAGCAGCCCCCCGGGCGGCCGGTCAAGGCTCACGGCCTTATCGGGGCGGGGTGCTAGGATCGAGACAGCCCATGGCGAGACCGACTCCGGGCTTCATGCTTCGCGGGTGGTGCGCTGGGGCGGCCGCGCTCTGCTCGCTCGTGGGCATCGTGGCGCTGGTAGGCGACTGGGCGCTCGGCACACGCCTCGCCGGGATGAAGCCGTCCACCGCGGCCTGCTTCGCGCTCGCCGGCGCCTCCCTCTGGGTGCTCAGCGAGCCCCCGTCCCGCCGGGTCCGGATCCTGGCCGACGGCGCCGCCCTACTCGTGGCGGTGATCGCGGCCACCGCGCTCGCCTCGCAGCTCGCGGGGCGGGATCTGGCCGGCGGCATGGCCGCGATGTCCGCGCTTTGCTTCGTCCTGCTGGCGCTGGCGCTGCTCGCGGTGGACCGCCGGCCGGTCTTCCCGACCGGCCAGCGTCTGGCAGTGGCCTCCGGCTTCATCGCGCTGCTCGTCGTGGTCGCGTGGGCGTACGGCGCCGGGACGCCGCCCCGCGGCCCGGCCGCCCAGATGGCCCCGCTCACCGGCGCGTTGCTGATCGTCCTGAGCGTCGCGGTGACCGCGGCGCGCCCGGGCCGCGGCGCCACCGGCATCTTCGTCCAGGACACCGCGGGCGGCATGGTGGCCCGGTGGGTGTTCCCGGGGACCCTGGTGGGCTCGCTCGTGGTGGGCGCGATCGGGCTGGCCGGCGAGCGCGCGGGCCTCTACGGACCCGAGTTCAGCGTGGCCTTCACGACGGTGGCGAGCCTGTCGCTCTTCTCCGCGCTGGTCTGGTTCATCGCGGTGCGCTTACACCGTACCGACGCGCGCCGCCAGGCCGCCGAGGCCGAGCTGCGGGCGATCAACGCCGATCTGGAGGCGCGGGTGCAGGCGCGCACGCTCGCCCTCACCGCCTCCGAGGCGCGCTACCGGCGTCTGATCGAGGAGTCGCCCGACGGCATCATGATCCACCAGGGCGGCGCGATCCGGTTCATGAACCGGGTCGGATTGCGCATGTTCGGCCACGCCGCGCCCGCCCAGGCGGTGGGCCGCCCGCTGCTCGACTACATCGCCCCCGAGCACCGCGACGCGGTGTCCGAGCGGGTGGCCACGCGGCTCGAGCAGGGCGAGCCGATGCCCGAGCTCGTCGAGGTCGAGACGCTCCGGACCGACGGCACCCGCTTCTGGATCGGCGCGGTCGCCACCGTCATCGACTGGGAGGGCAGCCCGGCGAGCCTGGTGTCCTTCGTGGACATCAGCGAGCGGCGGCGCCGGGAGGTGGTGGAGCGGGAGGCGGAGAGCCTTCGCGCGGTGACCAAGCTCGCCAACGCGGCGGCGCACGAGATCAACAACCCGCTGACCGTGGTGGGCGGCAACATCCACCTCCTCGCCGCGCGGATCGCCGATCGCCCCGAGCTGCAGCGCTACATCGACCGGGTCCTGCGCGCGGTGCAGACCATCGCCGACATGATCAACCACATGACGCGCATCACCCGGCTCACCGCGCTCTCGCGCCTCGACACCGCGGGCGTGCCGATCCTCGACCTGCGCGATTCGGGCGGGCCCGCCGGGCCGGTCGCCGGCGCCGTCCCCGAGTCGGAGCATCCCCCCGGAGAGGCCCCGCGACCGTTGTAGACTACCCGCCATGAGCGCGCGCGGCGGGGACGTCGACACCGGCACCGGCTACGGCCGGCCCCGCCCGACCACGATGCACGAGCTGACCGACGTGGGCGCCGGCACCCCGATGGGCGACCTGCTCCGCCGCTACTGGCACCCGGTGGGCCTCCTCGCCGACGCGACCACGACCCCGCGCGCGCTGCGCGTGCTGGGCGAGGAGCTCGTGCTCTTTCGCGACGGCCGCGGGCGCCCGGGGCTGGTCACCGCGCGCTGCGCGCACCGCGGCACCACCCTCTACTACGGGCGCGTGGAGGACCGCGGCATCCGCTGCTGCTACCACGGCTGGCTCTTCGACGTGGCCGGCCACTGCCTCGAGCAGCCGTGCGAGCCCGACGGGGGGCGTCAGCGCGAGCGCATCCGCCAACCGTGGTACCCGGTGCAGGAGCGCTACGGGCTGATCTTCGCCTACCTCGGCCCGGCCGATCGCAAGCCGGCGCTGCCGCGCTACGACGCCCTCGAGCGGCTCGACGAGGGCGAGCGGCTCGAGGCCGACGGCAGTAGCATCGGCGGCGGGGGCCCGGTGGTCGTCCCCTGCAACTGGCTCCAGCACTACGAGAACTTGATGGACACGCTGCACGTGCCGATCCTGCACGGCTCGTTCAGCGGCCCGCAGTTCACCGCCCAGATGGGCCTGATGCCGGAGGTCACGTGGGCGATCACCGATCGCGGGGTGAAGGCCACCTCCGATCGGCGGCTGTCCGACGGCACCGTCCACCACCGGATCAGCGAGGCGGTGCTGCCGACGCTGCGGGTGATCCCCAACCCGCGCGTGGCCCAGTACGCGCGGGTCGAGTCGATCGGCTGGGTGCTGCCGCACGACGACACGAGCTTCCGCATCTACACCGCGGGGCGCGTGCGGCAACCCGGCGAGCTCACCCGCGTGCGCTCGCGCCTCAACGGCAAGTTCTGGGAGGAGCTGACCGAGGCGGAGCACCGCGACTTCCCGGGCGACTACGAGGCCCAGGTCGGCCAGGGCCCCCTCACGCTCCATTCGGAAGAGAACCTGGTGTCGAGCGATCGGGGCGTGGCGCTGGTGCGGCGCCTGCTGCGGCAGCAGCTGGACGCGCTGGCCGCCGGCCGCGACCCGATCGGGGTCTGCTTCGACGCCGACGCGCCACCCATCACCTTCGAGGCGGGGAACTTCCTCCATGCTTCCTGACCATCCGAGCGGCGACTATCAGTACCTGCCCGGCATCAGCGCGTTCTCCTGCGGCACGGTGGCCCGGGCCGGGCACGAGATCGTGCACGTGACCCTCGCCCGGCCGGTTCCGTGGCGCGCCGGCTTCGCGCGTGTCGAGCACCAGCTGCGCGAGCACGGGCGAGGCCGCACCGCGCTCTGCGGCATCGAGCTGCGCAGCCCGGCCGCCTTCACCTTCGACGGGTTCAACCAGTTCAACGCGGGCTACCGGTCGCTGCTGGCCGAGTGGGGCATCCTGGTGGGCGACGACAACCCGATCCCCCGCACCAACGTGGCCCCGGTGGCGGCCGCCCCCGCCGAGCCCTCGCTGTACGCCTTCTCCTACACCGTGCCCGGTCACACCTCGGCGCCCACCTTCATCGTGGCGGGAGCCGGCGAGCTGCGCGATCGCGCGCAGGGCCCCGATGGGATCGTGCGCCACGGCGACACCTCGCCGGACGCGATGCGGGAGAAGACGCGCTTCGTGCTCCACACCATGCAGGAGCGCCTCCGCGCCCTCGGCGGCGACTGGCCGCGGGTGAGCGCGATCGACGTCTACACCGCGCAGCCGATCCACGACCTGGTGCTGGAGGAGATCCTCCGCGCCGCCGGCCCGGCCGCCATCCACGGCGTGCGCTGGTTCCCGAGCCGCCCGCCCATCCAGGGGCTCGAGTTCGAGATGGACATGCGCGGCGTGGCCCGGGAGCTGGTGCTTTCGTGAGCGAGCCGATCACCACCGAGAAGTTCGCGGTCGGCCAGTCGGTTCGCCGAATCGAGGACCCGCGACTCATCCAGGGCCTCGGCCGCTACTCGGACGACGTCGACGTGCCCCGCCAGGCGCACGCGGTGGTGGTGCGCTCGACGCACGCCCACGCCCGCCTCCGCGCGATCGACACCGCGGCGGCGCTCCGGGCGCCCGGCGTGCTCGCGGTGCTGACCGGGGAGGACCTGGCCGCCGACGGGCTCGGCGACCTGCCTACCGACCGGGGGCGCAAGCGTCGCGACGGCTCGCCCGCCTTCACCACCCCGCGCCCGGCCCTCGTGCGCGGGCGGGCGCGCCACGTGGGCGACCCGCTCGCGCTGGTGGTAGCCGCGACCGCGGCGCAGGCCGCCGACGCCGCCGAGCTGGTCGCGATCGACTACGAGCCGCTACCCGCCGCGGTCGGCGCGACGGCGGCCACCGCGGCGGGCGCGCCGCTCGTCTGGGACGAAGCGCCGGGCAACGAGGCCTTCGTCTGGCAGGCCGGCTCGCGGGAGGCGGTCGACCGCGGCTTCGCGGGCGCGGCCCACGTCACTCGGCTCGACTTCGTGGTCACCCGCGTGGCCGCGCTGCCGATGGAGCCGCGCGCCGCGGTAGGCGAGTTCGACCGCCGCACCGGGCGCTTCACCCTCCACACCGGCATCCAGGCGCCCCACGGCCTGCGCACCCTGCTCGCCGAGCAGGTCTTCCGCGTCCCGCACAGTCAGGTGCGGGTGGTGACCGGCGACGTGGGCGGCAGCTTCGGGATGCGCAGCGGGATCTACCCCGAGCTGGTGCTGGTGCTCTGGGCCGCCCGGCGCCTCGGCCGGCCGGTGAAGTGGACGTCGAGCCGGCGCGAGAGCTTCCTCTCCGACGAGCACGGGCGCGACAACGTCTCCTCCGCCGAGCTCGCCCTGGACGCGGGCGGCCGCTTCCTCGCCCTGCGGGTCGCCATCAAGCTCGACATCGGCGCGTACTTCACCACGCGGAGCGCGGGGCCCGGCACCAACAACGTGGGCGGCGTCGCCGGCGTGTACACCACGCCCGCCATCCACGTCGAGACCACCGGCGTCTTCACCAACACCACCCCGACCGGGCCCTATCGCGGCGCGGGCCGGCCGGAGGCGACGTACGCCATCGAGCGGGTGATCGATGTCGCGGCGGCCGAGCTGGGGTTCGACCCGCTCGATCTGCGGCGGCGCAACCTGATCCCGCCCGCCGCGATGCCGTTCAAGACCGGCCTCGTCTTCACCTACGACTGCGGCGAGTTCGAGCGGATCATGGAGCGGGCGGTGACCCTCGGCGATCGCGCCGGCTTCGAGCGGCGGCGGGCGGAGGCGCGGGCGCGCGGCCGCCTCCTGGGCCTGGGTCTGGCCAACCCCATCGAGGTCGCGGGCGGCCCCTACACCGCGGTCAACCCCGACACCGCGGAGATGCGCGTCAACGCGGACGGCTCGGTCTCGCTCTTCGCGGGCTCGACCTCGATGGGTCAGGGCAACGAGACCGCGTTCGCCCAGATCGTGAGCGACCGCCTCGGCCTGCCCGCCGATCGCATCCAGGTCTTCTGGGGCGACAGCGACGCGCTCGGCGCCGGCCGCGGCAACGGCGGCTCCGGCGCGATCTCGGTGGGCGGCTCCGCGGTGCTGCGCGCGACCGAGAAGATCGTCGAGCGCGGCCGCCGCATCGCCGCGCACCTGCTCGAGGCCGCCCCCGAGGACGTGGCCCTGCGCGACGGCCGGTTCACGGTGGCCGGCACCGACCGCGGGGTGGCCTGGAGCCAGGTCGCGCGTACCGCCTACCAGCCGCGCGCGCTGCCGGCCGGCCTCGAGCCCGGCTTCAGCGAGACGGCCACGTTCACGCCGCCCTCGGTCACCTTCCCCAACGGCTGCCACGTCTGCGAGGTCGAGATCGACGCGGAGACCGGCGCGGTCCGGGTGACCCGCTACGCGGTGGTCGACGACGTGGGGCGCATGATCAACCCGATGCTGGTGAAGGGACAGATCCACGGCGGCATCGTCCAGGGCCTGGGCCAGGGCCTGGCCGAGGTGCTCCCCTACGACGCCTCCGGCCAGCTCCTGGCCGGCTCGCTCATGGACTACGCGCTCCCGCGCGCCGACGAGCTGCCGCTCTTCTCCGTGGACTCACACGAGGTCGTGACCCGGGTCAACCCGCTGGGCGCCAAGGGCGTGGGCGAGGCCGGCACGGTGGGCGCGCTGCCCGCCCTGCTCAACGCGGTCAACCACGCGCTCGCCCCGCTGGGGGTGCGCCACCTCGACATGCCGGTGACGCCCGAGCGGGTGTGGCAGGCGATGCGAAGCAACGGGCACTGATGCACGCCCTCGTCCTCGAGCGCTTCGGCGGGCCCTTCGTCGCGAAGGAGGTGCCTACGCCCACCATCGCCCCGCACGAGGCGCTGGTGCGCGTGCGCAACGTGGGCGTATGCGGCACCGACGTGAAGATCCGGGCCAACCGCATGGGCCTCGGCGTGATCCCGCTCATCATGGGCCACGAGATCGCGGGCGAGGTGGCCGAGGTCGGCGCGGAGGTGCGCGGCTTCGCGCCGGGCGATCGCGTGGTGGTGAACTTCTACCTCACCTGTGGCCGCTGTGCGTTCTGCCGCGCCGGCCGCGACACGCTCTGCCCCGAGACGCGCCAGCACGGCTTCAGCATCGACGGCGGCTTCGCCGAGTACGTGAAGACCCCGGGCGTCAACCTCTGCCGGGTGCCGGACCACGTGTCACTCCAGGGCGCGTGCATCCTGGGCGACGCGGTGGCCACCTCCTACCACGCGATCACCAAGCGGGCGCAGGTGCGCCCGGGCACCACGGTGGCGCTGGTGGGCGTCGGCGGGGTCGGGCTGCACGCGCTCCAGATGGCGCGGCTGGCCGGCGCGTGGGTGGTGGCGATCGACGTCAGCGAGGCCCGGCTCGAGCTGGCCCGGAGCCTGGGAGCGGATGCGGTGGTGGACGCGCGCCGCGGGCCCTTCCACGACGCGGTGCGGAGGCTCACCGACGGCCAGGGCGTCGACGTGGTGCTCGAGTTCGTGTCCAACGAGACCACGCTACAGTCGAGCTACCAGTCCCTGCGCCGCGCGGGGCGGCTCGTCTTCGTGGGCTACACGCCCCAGCTGCCGCTGCCGGTGATGCCGCACGAGCTGGTGCGTAACGAGATCGAGATCGTGGGCTCGCGGGCCAACACCAAGCAGGAGCTGCAGGAGACGATGGACCTGGTGGCCCGCGGGCGCATCAAGCCCATCGTGGACCAGGTGATCCCCCTCGCCGAGACCGAGAGCGCCTTCGAGGCCCTGCGCGACGGCCGGCCCCTCGGCCGCAACGTGCTCGCGATCTGAGCGGGATCAGCGCCGCGCCGTCTTCCGTCTCCGGGGTCGAGCGCGCGGGCGGACGCGGCGACGGGGGCGGGGCCGGCGGACGCGAGGCTCCGGCACGTCACCCACCACCATGAACGGGATCTCCTCGTGGAAGATCGGCCCGGTGCCGGCCCACGCGATCCGCATGGCGGTGGTGCTCACGGTGTCGTTGATGCGGAGCCGGTAGTCGGTGTCCGGCTCCACGTCGAGGATCTTGAACTGGCGCGCCGCCACGATCGAGGCGGGCGAGCGCGTGAAGTCGCCCGCGGCCCCGAGCACCCGGGCCTTGCGCAAGCTCACGGTGGCCGGCGCGATCGCGAGCCGCAGCGGGTTGAAGGTGACGATCGCGGCGCCGCTCTTCGGCCCGCCATTGATGAACAGCATCCCGCTCAGCACTCGCAGGGCCATCCGATCCTCCTCGCCTAGGGGGTGAGTCCGCTCGCGGTGCCCGCCGCGGTCTTCTCGCCGTGCTGGTTCTCGCACCACACCTCGACGACCACTCGCGTGCGCGCGCCCTCCCGGCGG
Source organism: Candidatus Methylomirabilota bacterium (assembly GCA_035948165.1). Lineage (GTDB taxonomy): Bacteria > Methylomirabilota > Methylomirabilia > Rokubacteriales > CSP1-6 > CAMLFJ01. The sequence goes on along the minus strand of DASZJM010000243.1, from coordinate 1,508 downwards.
GTCTCCTTGACCAGGCCGTGCACGGTGAGGCGATCGCCCGCGTACACCGGCCTGACGAACGCCATCGACAGGGTGCCGCCGGCCAGGAAGGACGCCCCGAGCAGCCGCGTCATCAGCTCGGAGGCATAGGCGGTCGACATCATCCCCTGGGCGAGCGTGGTGCGGAAGCCCTTGGCGTGCGCCCACGCCTCGTCGGTGTGGATGGAGCGGGGCCGCACCCCCGAGTAGACGTCGATCCGGCGCTGCGAGAGATCCTTCTGCAGCGACGGCAGCTCCTGTCCGACCGCGACCGCGTCAGCGACCGGCATGGCGGGTGCCCTCCGGGATCAGCATCTGGGTGAACTGCCCACGCACGAGCGCGGTGCCGCGCTCGTCCTCGATGACGTACTCGGTGACCATGTACTGCCGGCCGCGCTTCTCGTACTTGTCGATCACCCGGCCCCGCGAGTGCACCCGCATCCCCGGCCGCACCGGCTCGATGAAGTTGAACTCCATCTTGGCGTGCAGCCCGGCGTGCACGATGTACTTGGTGTGGCGCAGGTGGAGGGCCTGGTTGGCCATCAGGGTGGGATGGGCCACCTGGCCGCCCGCCACCAACGGATCGATAAACAGATCCTGATCATCGTCCACCGCGAACGCGTAGGCCTCGATGTCCTCCGGCGTCACCAGGTGGGTGTCCGACACGAACTCCTCGCCGACGGTCAGGGCCTCGTAGGTGAGCTTGGGGAAGTCGGTCATCGGGCTGGCTCCTTGGTGAGACGTCGTTGGCTCTCGCCCGCCCTCACGCCCGGACCGCGGGCAGCACGTCGGCGGTGAAGCGGTCGAGCTGGGCGAGCTGGTCGTTGCCGATGAAGCGGATGCAGAGATCGGTGACGCCGGCCTCCGCGTAGCGCGCGACGGTCTCGATCACCACCGGGGCGGGGCCCAGCCCCATCGCGCCCCGCTCGTGCACGCCGCCGCCGTAGTAGGTGGCGAGGAACTCGGTGGTGACGCGCTGGGCGGTGCGGACGTCGTCGTCGAGCCGCACCGTGGTGTAGACCACCAACGGGAAGTCGGCGCGGGGGCGGCCGTGGCGCGCGAGGGCCTCCAGCGCCCGCTCGCGGATGAGCGGGATCTCCTCCGTGTGCACGTAAGTCGTGATGATGCCGTCGCCCAGGCACCCGAAGCGCTCGAACTGGGCGGGCAGCAGCTCGCCGCGGTTGCCCGCGGTGATCAGGACGGGCGGGCCCTCGGTCCGCCAGGGCAGCGGGCCGATGGTGTGGTCGACCAGGTCCACGTCCTCGCCCTGGTGGGTCACCGGTAGGCCGGTCCAGAGCTTGCGCCAGATCAGGACGTGCTCCTCCAGCCGGCGCACCCGCCGCTTGTGGTCGGCCCCGCACGCGGCCCACTCCCGCTCGGCGCTCGGCAGGCTCCAGCCGACGCCCAGGCCCAGCACGAGGCGGCCGCGCGAGATCTGGTCGACGTTGGCGAGCTGCTGGGCCAGCACCACCGGGTGCCGCAGCGCGGGC
>DASZJM010000242.1:0-1622 GCA_035948165.1 Candidatus Methylomirabilota bacterium | reverse complement strand
ACGACTCCATCGCGGTGGTGTTCGTCATCTTCAACAACCAGTCCTATCGCATTCTCAAGCAGCGGACCCAGGCGCTGAAGGGCTTCTCGGCGGAGGACAACCACTACGTGGCGATGGATCTGGTGAAGCCGGGCCTCGACTACGTGGGTCTCGCCCGCGCGCAGGGCGTGCCGGGTGAGATCGTGGAGAAGACCGCCGACGTGGCGACCGCCCTTCAGCGCGGCCTCGCCTCCGGCGGCCCTTATCTCCTCGACGTGCGCATCGACGGCAACCTCCGCGGCTAGGCCGGTCGGCGAGAAGGGGTCAGCGGCGAGGCGGCGCCCGAAGGTCGCACGCGAGGCGTACTCCCCGTACGTCGAGCGTGCGGCCGAGGGCGCCAACGAAGCCGATGGCCCCTTATCGCCGACCGGCTCGGGCTAGGCCTCGGCGTCGGCGGTGGCGAGAAGCTCGCGCACCCGGTCGGTGAGCAGCTCGGGGGTGAAGGGCTTGGCCACGAAGGCGGAGCGCTCGCTGGCCAGGGCCGCGCGGGCGGAGGCGTCCTGCACGTAGCCCGAGATGAACAGCACGCGCAGCGACGCGCGGAGCGCGCGTAGCCGCTCGGCCAGGTCGCTCCCCGACATCCCGGGCATCACCATGTCGGCGACCAGCAGGTGGATCGGGCCCTCGTGGCGCCCGGCCACCTCGAGCGCGGTCGCGCCGTCGGTCGCCTCCAGCACCGTGTAGCCGACGCGGCGCAGGATCTCGGAGGCCAGCTCGAGCACCTCCGGCTCGTCGTCCACCACCAGCACGGTGCGCGCGGTGGTGCGCAGCCGCCGGCCGGTATCCACGGGGGCGCCGGCCACCGCCTCCTCCTCGCGCGGGAGGAAGATGGTGAAGGTGGTGCCGCGGCCCAGCTCGCTCGCCACCTCGATGTGCCCCCGGCTCTGCTCGACGATCCCGTACACGGTGGAGAGGCCGAGCCCGGTCCCCTTCCCCTGCTCCTTGGTGGTGAAGAACGGCTCGAAGATGTGGGCCGCCGTCTCCGCGCTCATCCCGGTGCCCGCGTCGCTCACCGCGAGCGTCACGTACGGGCCGGGCGGCAGGTTGGCGTGGCTCACCGCGGCGGTCTCGCTCACCAGCACCTCGCGGATGGCCACCCGGATCCGCCCGCCCCCCGGCATCGCGTCGCGCGCGTTGACCGCGAGGTTCATCAGCACCTGCTGCATCTGGCTCGGATCGACCCGCACCCGCCCGGAGCCCTCGACCGGCTCGACGGCCAGCTCGACGTCCTCGCCGATCATCCGCTGGAGCATCGGGGCGATCTCGGTCACCAGCGGTCCGAGCTCGAGCACCCGCGGCTGGACCACCTGCTTGCGGCTGAAGGCGAGGAGCTGGCTGGTCAGGGCGACCGCGCGCTGCGACGTCTTCTGGATCAGGTCGACGTCGCGGTGCATCGCCTCGCCCGCTTTGAGCCGGCCCAACAGCAGGTGGGCCCGGCCGCTGATCACGGTGAGCATGTTGTTGAAGTCGTGGGCGACCCCGCCCGCGAGCCGGCCGACCGCCTCCATCTTCTGGGCCTGCTGGAGCTGCATCTCGAGGCTCGCCCGGGCGGCGGCGGCGCGCTTCGGCTCGGTGAGGTCGCG
>DASZJM010000241.1:0-13052 GCA_035948165.1 Candidatus Methylomirabilota bacterium | reverse complement strand
GAGCAGCGCGCCCACCAGCAGCCCGAGCCAGGGCGACTGGTTCCAGCGGGTGGCGAGCAGGGCCGCCGAGTAGGCGCCGAGCCCGAAGAACGCGGAGTGGCCGAGGGAGACCTGGCCCGCGTAGCCGCCGGCCACGTTCCAGGCGCCCGACACCGCGCCCCACAGGAGGATCAGGATCAGGCTGTCGAGCAGGAAGCCGTCGCGGGTCATGAGCGGGGCCAGCGCGGCCAGGCCGAAGAGGACGAGGGCGGGGACGTCGCGCTTCAAGTGGATCAGGCCCCCAGCGTCTCGGACCCGCGCTGGCCGAAGAGGCCGGCGGGACGGAACACGAGGACCGCGATGAAGAGCACGAAGTAGATGACTTCCTTCCACGCGCTCCCGAGATAGTAGGAGCCGAGGACCTCGACACCGGCCACGATCAGGCTGCCGAGCAGGGCCCCGATCATGTCGCCGAGGCCGCCCAGCACCACCACCACGTAGGCGAGCAGCACGAACTGGAGCCCAGCGGTGGGGTAGACGGAGTAGAGCGGCGACATCAGGACCCCCGCGATGCCGACGCAGACCAGGCCGATCGACCACGCGAGCCGGTAGACCCGGTCGGTGTCGATACCCATCAGGGTGGCCGCCTCCACGTCCTGGGCGGTGGCCCGCATGATGCGGCCGGCGCGCGTCCACTTCATGAAGGCCACCAGCGCGGCGGTGAACAGCACCGCGACCAGGAACGCCACCACCTGGGAGAGGTTGAAGGCGGCCTCGCCGATGCGGATCACCACCCCGGAGTGCCACGGCCGCACGAAGCGGAAGTCGCCGGTCCAGGCCACCAGAGCCGCGTTCTGGAGCGCGGTCGACAACCCCACGGTGGTGAAGATCTGGACGTTGTGGCTCGCCTTGACGACCCCACGCATCACGAGCGCGTAGGTGAGGAGCCCGATGGCGAAGAAGAGAGGCACCGCCACCAGCAGGATCACGTAGGGGTCGAGGCCCCAGAGGGTGAACGACCAGAAGGCGAGGTACATCCCGAGCATCAGGAACTCGCCGTGGGCGAAGTTCACCACCCTCATGATGCCGAAGATCAACGTCAGCCCCACCGCGATCAAGGCGTAGATGCCGCCCAGGAGCACGGTGGAGACGATCAGCTGGGGGACGGCGCCCACCGGGCGCGGGGCCCGCTACTTGCGCTGGTCCCAGGCCGGCAGCGGCATCCACTTGGCCCGCAGGGTGGAGAACTCCTCGGGCCACACCGTCACCATCTGGCCGTTCTGCCACTGCAGCATGTAGTGCTGCACGCGCTCGTTGGCGTTCTGGCCGTTCTCCGCGAACTTGACGCCCCAGCCGTTGAGCATGCTGCCCACCGGCAGGTCCATCGACATGACCGCGGAGCGGAACTTCTCGAGCTCGTCGGTCTTGGCCTGGTCGAGGACCAGCTTGAGCAGCCAGAGGCCGGCCCCGGCGAGCCGATGGCTCGCGTAGGGCTCGGTGCCCGCCCGCTTCTTCACCGCCTCGGTGAAGTCGTGCTCGAGCTTCTGGGCCTCGGGGCGGAAGGCCTCCAGGCGCAGGCCGACGCTCGGCTCGGCGAGCACGAAGGGGCCGTTGCCCTCGGAGCCCAGGGCCTTGCCGAAGTCGGGCGAGCCGTAGCCGGTGGCTCCCGCGTGCACGAGGGCCTTGAACATGAAGTTCTGCTCGCGCGACTGGCGCCAGAACAGCACCGCGTCGTTGCCGCGGGCGATGTGATGGACCACGTCGGGATTGACCTGCTTGAGCTTGGCCACGATCGGGGAGAAGTCGTTGGTGGAGGCGAAGGCGTAGTACTCCATCGCCACCTCCTGCATGCCGAAGTCCTTCTTGGCTCGCTCACGCGCGGCCTCGGTGACGCCCTGGCCGTAGGAGGAGTCCTCGGAGAGGAACGCGATCTTGATCTGGTTCGGCTTCAGGTTGAAGCGGGGCGCCAGGTGCTTGGCGATGAACTCGATGTTGTACCAGCCGAAGCCGGTGCCGTCGATCTCGGTGCGGAACACGTTCTTGAGCCCGCGCTTGCTGAAGCGCGGGTCCACGCAGGAGGACTCCCAGTAGATCACGTTCTGGCGGGAGGCGGCCTCGCTGGCCGCGCCGCACAGGGTCGAGGAGTAGGTGCCGGTGATGATCTTCACGCCTTCCCGGGTGATGAGGCGGTTGGCCTCGCTGGCCGCCGCGGTCGGGTCCACCGCGTCGCCCACCACGAAGACGAGCTTCTTGCCCATGACCCCGCCGCGCTCGTTGATCATGTCGCGCATGATCTCGTAGCCCTCGAGGTGCCGCTTGCCCTCGAAGGCGAGCGCGCCGGTGAGCGGCTCGAGCACCCCGATCTTGTACTCGCCCTGGAGCGCCTGGCCCTCGCTGTCCCGGATGAGGGCGGCCGAGACCAGGACGACGGCGATGAGCAGCACGATGGCGGTCAGACGTCCGCGTTGCTGCGGCATGGAAGCTCCTCCTCGGGATAGGGGATGCGCAGTTCTAGCATCGGGCGCGCGCCGGTGTCAACGGCCGCGGCTTCGACGGCTCGGCTACTGCTCGGCCTCCTGCTGCTGCTCCTGGGCCGCGATCTCCTCGGCGGCTCGCCGCAGCCGGTCGCCGCGGCGCTCCGGCACCTCCTGGTAGACCGGCACGTCGATCTGCTCCATCTCCTCGTGCAGGGCCGAGATGTCCTTCGGGGTCGACGCCTGGGTCCGCACCTCCGTCGTCAACATCTCGTCCGCGTTGCCCCGGAAGATGCCCTTGTTGGGCGGCACGTCGTCGTAGTGGCGCCCGTGCCCTACCACCACGTAGTGATCGTCCACCGCGCGGTTGTGGGTGGGATCGAAGGGCACCCAGCCCGCGGTCGGGGAGTGGAGCTCGATCCAGGCGTGGCTCTGCGCGGCCTCGCCCTCGTCCGGGGCCACGTGGAGATAGCCGCTCACGTAGCGGCAGGGGATCTGGCGGAGGCGCAGCAGCCCCAGCATCAGGTGGGTGAAGTCCTGGCAGACCCCGGCGCCCGCGGCGAGGAAGTCGTCGGTGGTGGAGTCGTAGCGGGTGACGTTCTTGCGGTACGCGAGCTGGGCTTGGACGTGGCGGCCGCAGGCCCGCACCACCTCGCCCAGCGTGGCGGTCGGGGGCACCTCCACCCCCTGGGAGAACTTGCGCAGCGCCGCGCCGGCGCGGACCGGCCCGTCGAAGGCGAGGAAGTCGAGCAGGGGATAGGGCGGCTCCGGGAAGGGGCGCACGTCGGTCAGCGCGCCCGGATCGGGGGTGGCGGGGTGGGTGCTCACCGCGGAGCGGGCGACCACCTCGATGCGATCGTGGAAGTGCACGATCGTGAAGTGGTGGACCGCGTTGCCGTGCCAGTCGCGGTAGCGGGCGATCTTGGTGGGCGGCCCCACCGCGAGCACGAAGGACTGCAGCGTCTGCTCCGCGGTGGTCTTGGGCTGCATGCGCAGCTCGAGGAACGACTCGCGGATGTACGCGTCGTAGGCGAGCGACAGGGTGTGCTCGATCTCGAGGAACATCGGCGGCTCAGCTCCCGAAATACACCGCGGAGAGCGCCTCGTGGGCGCGTCCCAGCTCGGTCAGCACGTGGTCGAGGAAGGAGAGGATCTGCCCATCGCGGATCAGCTCGTGGCCCTGGTACGAGAGCTCGGCGGCCAGCTTGCCCACGACGCGCGCGGGCTGGCTCACGTCGCTCGCGCTCGAGATGCGGTCGAGGTGCTCCTTCACCGCGCTCGCCCCGTAGCGCACCGAGCGCGGGGTCTGCGGGTCGAAGAGGAGGAACTGCAGCACGTCGATCGGCTCCAGCCGGGCCCCGAAGACCTTGCGGTAGTTCTCGAGGCAGGACAGGCCGCGCAGCAGGCTCCGCCACTGGCTGTAGAAGAGCGGGAGGTCGACGGTGGGCTCGGCGGCCACCAGGGCCGGCAGCTTGGTGCGCAGGATCACCACGGTGCGGAACACGCGCTCGAGCGACTCGCCCAGCTTCAGGAAGAGCCAGCCCGCGTCGCGGGTCAAGGTGTGCTCGATGGCCCCCACCGTGCTCATGAGCCCGCGGTGGGTGGACTGCATCGCGCTGCGGAAGGTGGCGGGGTCCGCGAGGTGGCGCCGGGTCTGACTCTCCAGCTCCCGGTAGGTCTCGTTCAGGTTGATGAAGACCTCGACGGAGAGGGCCTCGCGGACCGAGCGGGCGTTGTCGCGCGCCTTCTTGAGCGAGTGGAAGATCGAGTAGCGGTTCTCCGGGTCGATCGAGAGCCCGAGCAGCGAGGCGGAGGCGAGGCCGGCCAGGTGCCGGAAGGGCGGCTCGCTCTCCGGGAAGCCGGGGAAGATCACCCGGAGGTCGCGCCACTCGTTGCGGGCCACGCGCTCGTCGAGCCCGAGCACCTCGGTGGAGAGCTCCTCGGTCACCAGCAGGAGCCGGGTGGTGTTCTCCGCCCGCTCGAGGTAGCGCCCCATCCAGTAGAGCCCGTCCGCGACGCGCGAGAGGATCATGTCTCGCGCGGGGCGAGCACCCAGGTGTCCTTGCTGCCGCCACCCTGGGACGAGTTGACCACGTAGGAGCCGGCGCGCAGGGCGACGCGGGTGAGCCCGCCGGGCAGCACCCGGATGCGGTCGCCGTAGAGGATGAACGGACGGAGGTCGACGCGCCGGGGCTCGAACTTGCCCTCGATGTGGGTGGGATGCGTCGACAGCTCGACGAGCGGCTGGGCGATGTAGTTGCCCGGGTTCTTCCGCATCGCGGCCAGGTAGGTCTCGCGCTCCTTGGCCGCCGCGAACGGCCCCATCAACATGCCGTAGCCGCCCGCGTCGCCGGTGGTCTTCACCACGAGCTGATCGAGGTGCTCGGCGATGTACTTGAAGTCGTCCTTCTTGTGCCCGAGGTAGGTCGACACCTGCGGCAGCAGCGGATCCTCGCCCAGGTAGTACTTGATGAGGCGCGGCATGTAGGCGTAGACCGACTTGTCGTCGGCCACCCCCGCGCCCGGCGCGTTGGCGAGCGCGACGTTGCCCTCGCGGTAGACGTTGAGCAGCCCGGGCACTCCCAGCATGCTGTCGCGCCGGAACGCGAGAGGGTCGAGGAAGTCGTCGTCGATTCTTCGATAGATGACGTCCACCTGACGCTTGCCGTGGGTGCGGCGCATGAAGAGGTGGTTGCCCTCCACTAGCAGATCGCGACCCTCCACCAGCGGCACGCCCATCTCGCGCGCGAGGAAGGAGTGCTCGAAGTAGGCCGAGTTGTGGATGCCCGGGCTCAGGATCACCACCACCGGGCTCTGGCCCCGGCGCGGGGCCACGAAGCGCAGGGTCTCGAGCAGGAGGGTGGGGTAGTCCTTGATCGGGCGCACCGGGTAGGAGCCGAGGAACTCGGGGAAGACTCGGCTCAGCAAGTTGCGATTCTCCAGCACGTAGGAGACGCCGCTCGGCACCCGGCAGTTGTCCTCCAGGACCAGGTACTCGCCCCGTCCGTCGCGGATGATGTCGGTGCCCACCACGTGGGTGTAGATCTTCCGGGGCGGCATCAGGCCCAGCAGGGCTCGCTTGTATTCCTTCCGCGAGAGGATCAGCTCGGCGGGGACCACGCCGTCCTTCAGGCACTTCTGCTCCCCGTAGATGTCGGCCAGGAAGAGATTGAGGGTGGTGATGCGCTGGATCAGCCCGTCCTGGATGCCCTTCCACTCCGGGGCGGGGATGATGCGGGGCACGAAGTCGAAGGGGAAGATGCGCTCGAGCCCCTCCTTCTCGCCGTAGACCGTGAAGGTGATGCCCTGATTGCGCAGGGTGAGCTGCTGCAGGCGCTCGCGCCGCTCGACGTCCTCCTTGGTGAAGGACTCCAGGATCGAGATCAGCGCCTCGTAGTGCGGGCGGGCCTGCCCGCGCGGATCGAAGACCTCGTCGAAGCCGCTCCGGGGCGTGACCCACTTCATCCGCGCGTCGCCTCCCTGGGCCCTCGAGCCTCTCGTGCCGGGCCGCCGGGTGTCAAGGCGCCGCGGAGGCGCGTGCTAGACTGACCGGCGCCATGGCCGACCCCGCGCATCCGCCGCACCGTCACATCTCGCCCGAGACGATTCGCTTCTGCCCGCTCTGCGGGGCCGGGTTGGTGGCGACCCCGATGGGACCCGACAAGCGCCCGGAGATGGTCTGCTCTGGCTGTGGGTTCATCTTCTACATGACCCAGAAGGTGGTGGCCGGCACCATCCCGTGGCAGGACGGCCGTCTCCTGCTCACCCGCCGGGCCATCGATCCCGCCATCGGCAAGTGGACCTTCCCCGGCGGCTACGTGGACTGGGGCGAGACGGTGGACGCGGCCGCGCTGCGCGAGACCTGGGAGGAGACCGGCCTCACGGTGGAGCTGGGCGGGCTCGTCGGGGTCTACTCCTACCCCAACGCCCCGGTGGTGATCGTGGTCTACCGCGCGCGGGTGCTGGGCGGCACGCTCACCCTCTGCCACGAGAACGACCGGGTCGAGTGGGTCACTCCCGCGGAGGTGCCCTGGGAGGAGCTCGCGTTCCCCTCCACGGTGGCCGCGATGCGCGATTTCCTCGCGCGGCCGGGCGACGGCGATCACGCGCAGGGCAACGCGCTACCCACGTGACGGCAGTGTCACGGTCGCCCGTCCGGTGACCACCTTCTCGCCCTTGCCGTTCTCGGCCCACAGCTCGAGATCCACCTGCGGATCGTCGGGCTCGCGGCGGGCCGGCCGCTTCTCGAGCACCCGCCCGTGGCAGGTGATGACGTCGCCCGGCCGCACCAGCGCCGCGAAGCGGACCGAGAGCCTGTGCACGCGCCCGACCCCGACCCAGTCGGTCACCGACTGGGCCACGAAGCCCATCGAGAGCATGCCGTGGGCGAAGATGCCGCCCATGCCGGCCGCCTTGGCGAAGGCGTCGTCCTGGTGGATGGGGTTGAAGTCTCCCGACGCGCCCGCGTAGCGGGTGAGCTGGATCTGCTGGATCGGCGGCTTCACGAGCGGCGGCATCGTGGCGCCGGCGGCCACGTCCTCCCAGTAGAGCTTGGCGTAGCGCATCGGGCTCAGAGCCTCACCACCGTGATGTGGCGCGCCAGGCACACGATCTCGTTCTCCCCGTCGGTCACCGTCATCTCCCGGGTCACGAAGGCCATCGGCCCGGAGCGGCCCGACTTCTCGTAGACGTCGGTGATGCGGCTGCGGCAGAGATACGTCTCGCCGGGCCGGATCGGCTTGTGGTGCTCGAACTCCTGTTCGCCGTGCAGGATGCGCGAGATGTCCACCCCCAGGTCCCGCAGCAGGCTACCGGTGTCCGCGTTCTCGTCGCGGAACGTGGTGGGGAACGTGGGCGGCGCGATGATGTCGCCCCACTCGGAGGCGCGGCCCACCGCGTCGTCCAGGTAGAACGGGGAGAAGTCGCCGATCGCGCGCGCGAACTCCTTGATCTTCCCGCGCTCGACGGTGACCGTGAACGGGGCGTACTCCTTGCCCTTCACGTCCTTGTTCACGCTGATCGGCATCGTCGCTCCCCTAGCTCGCCGCCCCGCCGGCCTTGGCCGCGGTGCGCGCGAGGAACCGGTCGAGGCTCGCCACCACGTAGCGCTCGTGTCGCCCCTCCGCGATCTTCTCCACCTCGTCCCACGCCTCCACGTCGAAGAGACAGCGGCGGCCGTCGGTCTCGCGCAGGACGGCGCGGGCCCGCACCGTCATCCCCACCGGGGTGGCCGCGAGGTGCCGCATGTCCGCCGCGGTCCCGACCGTCGCGCCCCCCGGCGGCAGGTGCGGGACCATCACCGCGTGGGCCGCGTTCTCGAGCAGGGTGAGCACGAACGGGGTCGCGAACACGGTGACCCCGGTGTTGCCCAGGACGTCGGCGGTGAGGTCGCGGGTGACCACTTGATGCACTTCGGCGGCCTGTCCCGGGGCGAGCGGCATGGCGGTGTCCTCTTCTACCCCGATCGTCGCGCCACGTCAACGCCACGTATACTTGCCGAATGCCCGTGCTCCTGGCGGCGCTGGGTGCGCTGCTCATGTCGCTCGACTCCGCGATCAACATCGTGCTCCCCGCGATGGCCGCCGCCTTCGGCGTCGCGCCGGCCGCGATTCGCTGGGTGATCATCTGCTACGTGGTCACCTACGCGCTCACCGCGTTCGTGGCCGGCGTGCTCGCGGACCGGCTCGGCCCCGCTCCGGTCTTCGTCGCCGGGCTCTGGCTCTCGGGTGTCACCTTCCTCGGCTACGCGCTCGCTCCCGCCTACGGCGGCGTCCTGCTCCTGCGCATGGCCCAGGGGCTGGGCGGCGGCCTCGTCTACGGCACCGCGCCCGCGCTGGTGACCCTGTCGCTCCCGCGCGAGCGCCACGGCCGCGGGCTCGGGATGATGAGCCTTGGGCTCGGCGTCGGGCTCGGGATCGGCCCGCTCGTGGGCGGCGTGCTGCTCGAGCACTTCGGGTGGGCGGCCTCGTTCCTCTTTCGCGCTCCGCTGTTCCTGGCGGTGGCGGTGCTGGCCCAGACCCAGGTGCGCCGGCTCGGCGGCGCCCGGCCGGCGAGGCGCCGCGTCGCGCTCGCGGACCTGCTCCGCCTGCCGGTTTTGCGAAACGCGCTCCTCGCGTTCCTCTCGAACCACGCGCAGTTCGCGGTGTGGCTGCTCGTGCCGTTCTTCCTGATCGGGCCGCTCGGGCTCTCCCCGACGGTGGGCGGGCTGGTCTTCGCCCTCACCCCGCTCGCCAACGCGCTGGTGGCCCCGCTCGGCGGCGTCCTCACCGACCGGGTCGGCGCGCGCGGGCCGCTCGCGTGCGGGCTCGCGCTCGAGGCGGCGGGCCTCCTCGCGATCGCCACGCTCACCGCCGGTACCTCGCTCGTCCTGGTCGGCGTGGCGATGGCGCTGGTCGGCCTGGGGGTGGGGCTCTTCCAGGTCCCGAACCTCGCCCAGATGATGGCGAGCTTTCCGCCCGCCCAGCAGGGCGTGGCGGGCGGGCTCGCCTTCCTGAGCCGCACCCTCGGCAGCGCGGTGGGGGTGCAGGTGACCGCCGCGCTCTTCGACGCGCGCGTCGGGCGCGACGGCTTCCTGTCCGCGTTCCACGTCGCGTTCCTCGCGGCGGCGGCGGTGTGCGCGGTCGGCGCGGTGCTCGCGGTCCTGCCCGGCGGGCCCGCGCGCGCGGCGCCGGTGGCGCGCCCGGGGCCGTGACCGCCGCGGAGGAGGCGTGCGTACTCGGGCCGCGGCCCGTCAGGGCTTCGGGATCCGGAGGGTCTTGCTGATCATCAGGCTGCCGGAGAGCAGGAAGAGCAGCGAGACCAGGTGGAGCTCGAGCCCGATGATGTGCACCGGGTAGAGGCGGCGGTAGTGGAAGGCGAGCATCAGCAGACCGAGCGGCACCACGCTGGTGAGGATCGGCGTGCCCTCGAAGTAGGTCACCTTGCCGGTCTCGCGGGAGAGATCGGCGGCGGTGACGTTGTAGCGGGCCAGCCGGCTCACCCCGCACCCGACGAAGTACATCAGGATGACCTGGTCGGCCACCCGGTCGAGCCCGGCCGCGTAGGCGATGCCGGCCGGGGCCACCCCGAACGAGATGACGTCGGCGAGCGAGTCGAGCTCGCGTCCCATCGGTGAGGCCACGTGCCGCCAGCGCGCCACGCGCCCGTCGAGCACGTCGAACACGAGGGCCAGGGGCACGAGCAGCGCGGCGCCGTAGAGGTACCGCCGGTCGCCGGTCGCGAGGAAGCGCATGGCCGCGAAGACGGCCGCGACCCCGCAGAAGCCGTTGGCGAACGTGAAGAGGTCGGCGAGGTGGAAGTCCCGCAGCATCGAGAAGTGGCGGCGCGGCGTCGCCATCGCTAGCGTGCTCCCGGCGGCCCCGCGGCGGGGGTCAGCACGTAGGCGGCGAACAGCTCGTCGAGGGCCCGCGCCGGATCGTCGGTGAGGCCGGCGTGCACCGGCGAGCTCTGCAGCACGTCCGAGCGCGGGGCGGTGAGCCAGTGGAAGCGCTCGGAGGGCGGCGCCAGCGCGACCGGGCCCGCGCCGGGATCGCCCGCCGCGACCGCGCAGCCGGACGCCAGGTAGCGTGCGAGCAGCTCGTGGTCGACGTCGGGGACGCGGGCGCGCAGCTGATCGAGGCCCATCAGGGTCCGCATCCCGAGGTAGCCCGCGGTGCGGGCGTGGACCACCACCCCGACCGGCACGAACGCGCCCAGGTGCACGTGGGGCACCGCGCGCAGCACCGCGAAGTCGTAGGCGATCGGGGCGCCCGCGCTCATCGCCGGGCCGAGAGCGGCCGCGGCGGCTCGCGGCGCGCCTGCCCCTGCGCGCGCGTCGCCTCGGCCACGAAGTCGCGCGGGGCGCGCAGGCGCGTGGCGAGGTAGTCGCGGTAGCGGTCGCGCGCCGCCGTCGCGGAGGCGAACTCGCGCCCGCCCACCGGATCGAGCAGCAGGTCGTCGGGCACCTGGGCGAGGACGTGGGCGATCACCTCGGGGGAGAGGGCAGCGGCCAGTCCCGCGTCGACCGCGCCGAGGTCGCCGGCCCGGTCGAGCAGCACGTGGTCGCGGATACGCGCGAACGGGGTGCGGGTGCGCGCCTCGTCCACCGTCGCCCAGTCGTGCTGCGCGTAGAGCGCGCCCCCGTGATCGATGAGCCACGGGCTCCGGCGCCAGACGAGCAGGTTCGGGTTGCGGTGACTCCGGTCCGGGTTGGTCACGAGCGCGTCGAGCCAGACCAGCCGGGTCGCGAAGTCGGCGGTGACGAGGTCGCCGGCCGCGCCCGCGTCGAAGTTGAACGCGCCGTCGAGATAGCGCAGCCCCACGTTGACGCCCTGGCTGCCGCGCAGGATGTCCTGGATCTCGGGATCGGGCTCGCTCCGTCCGAAGGCGGACGAGAGCTCCACGATGGCGAGCTCCGGAACGGGCAGGCCGACCGCCTGGGCGAGCTGTCCCACCACCAGCTCCGCGATCAGCGCCTTCGGACCCTGCCCGGCGCCGCGGAACTTGACCACGAAGAGCCCGCCGGCCGCGGTGTCGACCACCGCGGGCAGGGAGCCGCCCTCCCGGAGCGGCTGCACGTAGCGGGTCGCCGCGTGGCGCGCGAGCGCAGGTGGTGTCGGCATGCCCGCCCAGGACTGTACTACACGGGCCGGGCGCCGCGGTATGATGCGGGCCATGGAGATCCTCGATCCGGTCGGCTCGTCCGCCGCCGCGGCGCGCACCGGGGCCCCGCGGCCGGCCTCGCTGCAGGGCGCGGTCATCGGCATCCTCGACAACTCCAAGCCGAACGCGCGCGTCCTGCTGGAAGGCGTGGCCCGCGCGCTCGCGGCCAAGCTCGGCGCGGCCGAGGTGCGCGTGTGGCGCAAGCCCGGCGCCTCCATCGGCGCCACCCGCGCGGTGCTCGACGAGATGGCGGCCCACTGCGGGGCCGTCCTCACCGCCTCCGCCGACTGAGGGTCGTGCACGTCGTGGAGTATCCACGACGCCACGGAGCTGGAAGGGCGGGGGATCGCGACCGTCGTCCTCGGCACCCACGAATTCCGTCCCCTCGCCCTCGCAGAGGCCCGCGCCAAGGGGATGGCCTCGCTCGGCATCGTGACCGTGCCGCATCCCATCGGCGGCGTCGCGGAGGAGCTGGTCGCGCAGAAGGCGGCCGCCGCGGTCGACCAGGTGATGGCCGCCCTCATCGGCACCGTGGCGGTCGGTGGCGCGGGCGCGGGCGGCGCGGAGAGCGCGGCGGCGCGTCACGCGGTGCCCGACGACCTGCTCGCCTTCCAGGCCTTCCTGATGGAGCGCGGCTGGGGCGACGGCCTGCCCGCGATTCCCGCCACGCCGGAGCGGGTGGCCGCGATGCTCGCGGGCACGCGGCGCCCGGCCGCCGATCCCGTCGCGGTGCTCCCGCCGCGGCTCGGCCGCGCCACCGTGGAGCGGGTGGCGGTGAACGCGGTGCTGGCCGGGGCGCTGCCCGAGCACCTGCCGGTGATCCTCGCCGCGGTGGAGGCGGTGAGCCAGCCCGCGTTCAATCTGCAGGCGATCCAGACCACCACGCATCCGTGCTCTCCGCTCGTGATCGTCAACGGCCCGCTCGCGGTCCGGCTCGGCATCAACGGGGGCGGCAACGCGCTCGGGCAGGGGCATCGCGCCAACGCGGTGATCGGGCGCGCGCTGCGCCTCGTGCTGCAGAACGTGGGCGGCGCCCGGCCCGGCCACGAGGACCGCGCCACCCAGGGCCACCCGGGCAAGTACAGCTACTGCGTGGCCGAGAACGAGGCCGCCTCGCCGTGGGAGCCGCTCTCCGTCGAGCGGGGCTTCGCGCGCGAGACGAGCACGGTGACGGTCTGCGGATCGGAGGCGCCCCACAACATCAACGATCACGGCTCCTCCACGCCGGAGGGCATCCTCACCACGGTGGCGGGCAGCGTGGCCACGGTGGGGAGCAACAACATCTACCTGGGCGGCGAGCCGCTCGTGATCCTGGGCCCCGAGCACGCCGCGACGGTGGCGGGCGGCGGCTGGAGCAAGGCCCGCTTCAAGCAGGCGCTGTGGGAGCGGGCCCAGGTGCCGCTCTCACGCTTCGATCCCTCCAACATCGAGCGCTTCGCGGTGATCCACCCCGCCGGCTTCAAGGACCGGCCATCCGAGACCCTGGCCCCGATCGCGCGGGAGTGGTCGGACATCATGATCGTGGTGGCGGGCGGCGCGGGAAAGCACTCGGTGTTCGTGCCCACGTTCGGGGCGACCCGCTCGGTCACCCTACGGATCGAGGCATGAGAGCTCGCGGGGTGAGTGCGCGCGTGGGCGCCGCGTGGCTGGCCGGGTGGCTGCTGCTGGCCGCTGCGCCCGCCGCCGCGGACATGACCCCCACGCCGCCGCCGAGCCAGTTGCCGCCCGCGCCCTCGGCGGAGGGGGAGTACGCGCGCGGGGTCGCGGCCACCCGCGCGAAGGAATGGAGCGTGGCGGCGGCCGCCTTCGAGCGGGCCCTGGAGATGAAGCCCGCCTATCCGGAGGCGTGGAACGGCCTCGGCCACGCGCTGCGCAACCAGGGCAAGTATCCCGAGGCGCTCCGAGCCTACGACGAGGCGCTGCGGCTGCGGCCCGACTATCCGGACGCGCTCGAGTACC
>DASZJM010000240.1:0-1509 GCA_035948165.1 Candidatus Methylomirabilota bacterium | reverse complement strand
CATCCAGCAGGGCTTCACGCTCCCCGCGGTCGGGAAGATGACCGCCCGCTTCGACGTCATCAATCTGTGGGACGAGAAGTACAAGCTCCGGGACGGGACCGGGCTCGGGGTCTTCGCGGCCCAGTTCGGGCCCCGGCGCGCTTTCTACGGCGGCCTACAAAAGGAATTCTAAAAATGCACGATCTCCAGGGTTTCATCGCGGCCCTCCGCGTGGGCGGCGTCATGATCTACCCGCTGCTCCTGCTCGCGGTGGTGGCGCTGATCGTCATCCTGGAGAAGGCATTTGTCTTCGTCAGGCGCACCCGCTTGCCCGGCGCGCTGCTCGAGGTGCTCGAGACCTACGGGTTCGCGTGGGACGATCTCGAGCAGCGCGTCGCACGGCTGGATCCCCGCAACTACTTCGGCCGCTTCTTCCGGGTGATCCTCGACAACCGCACGAAGCCCGCCTGGTGGGTAGAGTCCCGGGCCGCCGAGGAGGCCACCCTCATCGAGCAGGCGCTCGGCCGCTGGCTCTGGATCCTCGAGACGATCGTCACCGCCGCACCGCTCCTGGGCCTGCTCGGCACCATCACCGGCATGATTCGCGCGTTCCACCTCTTCGGGACGGAGGGCCTCGTCGATCCCCGGGGTGTTACCGGCGGGGTCGCGGAGGCGCTCATCGCCACCGCGGTCGGGCTCTTCATCGCTCTGATCGCGCTGTTCGCCTTCAACTACTTCTCGCACCGCCTGGCCGAGGTCATGGACGAGATGGAGCAGCTCGGGACGCGCGTGGTGGACTCCATCCGCCTCGAGGAGAAGGGGGGCGCGCCGTGAAGCTCCGCCCGCGACGCCAGCGTCGCCGGGGACGCATCGAGATCATCCCGATGATCGACGTCATGTTCTTCCTGCTCGCGACCTTCATGCTGGCCTCGCTCTCGCTCCAGAACCTCCACTCGCTGGCCGTGAATCTCCCCCGCGGCCAGGCCGCGCCGATGGCAGCGAGTCGATCGATCACGCTGACCGTGACCCGGGAGGGCGAGATCCTGCTCGACCAGACCGCGGTGACCCTCGACACTCTCACCGCCGCGCTCAAGCCCCGGCTCGACCCGGCCGGCAGCAACGTGGTGGTCGCGGTGGACAGCGCGGCCCCCAGCGGCATCGTGGTCCAGGCGATGCTCGCGGCCCGGGGGGCCGGCGCCGAGCACTTCCTCTTCGCGGTGGCGCCGGCGAGGTAGGACCAGCGTATGAGCGGGCCGGCGACCCGGTTCCGGGACGATCCATGGGAGCGGCTGCCTTGGCTGCTGCCGCTCGCCCTTCTGTTGACCGTCCTCTCCCAAATGGCATTTCTCTCCCTGCTCCGGCAGCCATCGACGCCGACCGTGGTCCCAAGGCCGGTCGATGTCCAGGTCATGGAGCTCCCAGTAACCGCGAGTCCTCCCGCGACCCAGCCCACGCCGCCAGCCAGGCGACCGCCGGCGCCGCCAAAATCACGGACGGAGCGGCCGATCCCCCGCCCGACACCGGCTCCGC
>DASZJM010000239.1:0-12669 GCA_035948165.1 Candidatus Methylomirabilota bacterium | reverse complement strand
ACTCCGTGTCCGGACCTGGCCGCCAAGCTCGCCGAGATCGTCCGCCGCTACGAGACCCAGGTGATCCTCGCCCCGTACCCCGAGATGCGCACGCGCATCGCGCTCACCGCGTGGACGCGGCTCGACGCGTTCGACGATTTCGACGAGGCGCGCATCGTGCGCTTCATCCGGGCCTACCGGGGGATCGACCACCATCGAGGCTAGAGTGGGCGAGGCTAGAGCGGGCGAGGCTAGAATGGGGCCCGAGGGTGGCCCGAGGATAGAATGAGGATGAGGCCATGACCCAGCGCTCCCAGCGTGGCGCCGCCCTGCTCGCGGCCGCCCTCGCGCTCGTCGGTTGCTCGCGAGTCGTCGTCTCGCCGATCGTGCCGCCCCCGTATCGCGACGAGATCGCGGCGCCCTACGACGCGACCTGGCGGGCGCTGGTGCGAGCCCTCGTGAACGAGAACGCCCCGCTGCGGGTGGTGGCCAAGGACTCGGGGGTGATCTCCTCGGACGATTTCATCTCCCCGATCGGCGTGTACACCGACTGCGGACGCATCGGCGAGGCCCTGCTCGAAGGCGAAGCCATGGTGGCGTTCACCCTCTTCGTGCAGCCGGGGCGGGACGGCGTTACCCTGATCCAGGTGAATTCCAAGATGCGGTCCCACGCGTACCGACGCGGCGGCTCGGGTGGGCTCAAGACGGATCGGGTCTTCGACTGCGTCTCCACCGGGCGCTGGGAAGCCAACCTGCTCGACTCGGTCCGCCGGCTGGTCAAGGAGTAACACGCGATGGCGCCCCGACTACCGGAGCTGATCAAGCGCGCGCGGCGACTGGCGCTCGAGCGCGATCGCCTGGTCCAGGAGCTGGCCCGGGAGTGGAGCTCGGCGCTGCGCGGCCAGGGCTTCTCCCCGCGCGATCTCGACGAGCTGTGGGCCGGCCTCACCGAGGACGCGGTGCGCCGCCTCTTGCACGCGCGGGGGGAGGGGGCGAGTCCCGAGGCCATCCGGCGCGAGGCCCACGAGGTGATCGCGCGGGTGAAGGAGCGCGTGGAGACCGAGCTTGCCGCGGGCGGGTAAGGGCGGCGCCGCGGACGTGCAGGAGCTTCTGCGCGCGCTGCCCTCGGTCGACGTCCTGATCGGCGTCCTCGCCCGGGAGTCCGCCCTCGCGGGCGTGCCGCGGCCGCGACTGGCCGCGGCGGCGCGCGAGGCCCTGGCCGCGGAGCGACGCCGGCTCCTGGAAGCGGGCGGCCCCGCCGCGGACGCGGCCACCCTCGGCGGGCGGATCGTGGCCGCGCTCACCCGGAGTGGCGTCTTCTCGCTGGTTCCGGTGATCAACGCCACCGGGGTCGTGCTGCACACCAACCTCGGCCGGGCGCTCCTCTCCCCCCTCGCGCAGGAGCGCCTCCGCGAGGTCGCCTCCGCCTACTCGAATCTCGAGATGGACGTGTCCCGCAAGGAGCGCGGCTCCCGCTACTCGCACGTCGAGGGGTTGCTGCGACGCCTCTCCGGCGCGGAGGCCGCCCTCGTGGTCAACAACTGCGCCTCCGCGGTGCTGCTCGCGCTGGAGAGCCTGGCGCGCGGCAAGGAAGTGATCGTCTCGCGCGGGGAGCTGATCGAGATCGGGGGCGAGTTCCGCATCCCCGACATCCTGCGCCGCTCCGGCGCGGTGCTGCGCGAGGTGGGCGCGACCAATCGGACCCACCTCAAGGACTACGTCAACGCCATCGGCCCCGAGACCGGCATGATCCTCAAGGTCCACACCTCCAACTACCGCGTGGTCGGCTTCACCGCCGCGGTCTCGTCGCGCGAGCTCGCCGAGCTGGGCCGAGCCCGCGGCATCACCGTGATGGAGGACCTGGGCTCGGGCTGCTTCGTGGACCTCACCCGCTACGGCTTCCCCTACGAGCCGACCGTGCCCGAGGTGGTCGCGTCCGGGGTCGATCTGGTCTCGTTCTCGGGTGACAAGCTCCTGGGTGGCCCGCAGGCCGGCATCGTGGTCGGCCGCGCCGAGCTGATGGAGCGCCTCGCGGGCAATCCGCTGAACCGGGCGCTCCGCATCGACAAGTTCACCATCGCGGCCCTCGAGGCGACGCTCTACGCCTACGAGGCCGGCACCGCGCTCGACACGATCCCCACGCTGCGCATGCTCACCGAGCCGCTCGCGTCGATTCGCCGCCGCGCGCTCCGCGTGCTCGCGCGGACGAGCGCGGAGACCCGCCGCGCCCTCGGGGCCACCATCGTGGAGGCCAGCTCGCAGGTTGGCGGCGGGGCCCTGCCCACCGTCGAGCTGCCGAGCGCGGTCATCGCCCTCGGGACGCCGAAGCACCCGGCGGTGGCGCTGGACGAGGCGCTGCGGACTGGCCATCCCGCCGTCCTCGGACGCCTCCTCGATGACCGGCTCCTGCTCGACTGCCGCACCATCCTGCCGACCGACGTGCCGGCCCTCGCCGCGCGACTCGCCGCCCTCTAGCCGGGGAGATCCGTGCGGCACGTCGTGGTGGGGACCGCGGGCCACATCGACCACGGCAAGACCTCGCTGGTGAAAGCGCTCACCGGCACCGACACCGATCGGCTGCCCGAGGAGAAGGCGCGCGGCATCACCATCGATCTCGGCTTCGCCTTCCTCGAGGAGGCGGGCGATCTCGTGATCGAGATCGTCGACGTGCCGGGGCACGAGCGGTTCGTCCGCAACATGCTGGCCGGAGCCGGTGGCATCGACCTCGCGCTGCTGGTCGTCGCCGCCGACGAGGGGGTCATGCCGCAGACCCGCGAGCACCTCGCGATCTGCCAGATCCTGCGCATCAAGTCTGGCCTCGTGGTCCTGAGCAAGGCGGACCTCGCCGAGCCCGACTGGATCGAGCTGGTCCGCGACGACGTGCGTCGCGCGGTGGCCGACACGTTCCTCGCCGACGCTCCCATCGTGCCGGTGTCGGTGAAGACCGGCGCGGGCCTGACCGAGCTGCGGGCCGCGCTCGCGGAGCTGGCGCGCGCGGTGCCGGCCAAGGACCCGGACCGGACCGCGCGGCTCCCGATCGACCGGGTCTTCACGGTGAAGGGATTCGGCACCGTGGTCACCGGCACCCTGGTCGCCGGCCGGTTCGCGGTCGACGAGAAGGTGGAGATCTACCCGCGGGGCGTGCAGTCGAAGGTGCGAGGCCTGCAGGTGCACGGGCACACCGTCGATCGGGCCACCGCCGGCCAGCGCACCGCGGTGAACCTGCAGGCGGTGGAGCGCGCCGCGATCGAGCGCGGAGACGTGCTCGCGCCCGCCGGCGCGCTGGTTCCCACCCTGCTGCTGGACGGGACGCTCGAGCTGCTGGAGGATGCGCCCCGCCCGATCAAGATCCGCGATCGCGTGCGCTTCCACGCCGGCACCCAAGAGGTCATGGCCCGGGTGCTGCCGGTGGATCGTCCCGAGCTCGAGCCCGGCCAGTCCTGTCACGCGCGCTTCCGGCTCGAGGCCCCGCTGGTGGCGCTGCCCGGCGACCGCTTCGTGGTGCGCTCCTACTCGCCGATCGTCACCATCGGGGGCGGCACCATCCTCGACATCGCCCCACCGCGCTTCAAGCGAAAGGGCCCCGCGCTCGCCCAGCATCTGAGCCTCCTCGCCACCGGCGACCCCGCGCAGGTGCTGGAGGAGCATCTGAAGCAGGCGGGCGCGGCGGGCATGCGGGCCGGCGACCTCCGCGCGCGGACGCCCTTCGGGCCGGAGCAGCTCCGCGAGCTGCTCGAGGGGCTCCAGGGGGGCGGACGCGTGGTCGCGGTGGACCGCGAGTGGTACCTGCACCGCGACGCGAGCGATCGGCTGCGCGCCCAGACCCTCGCCCTGCTGGAGGCCTTCCACCGCGAGAATCCGCTCCGCCAGGGGATCTCGCGCGAGGAGCTGCGGAGCCGGGCCGGGCACGCGCAGGAGCGCGTCTTCGCCCAGCTCCTGGGCGCGCTCGAGACGGAGGGCACGGTGCGAAGCGAGCGGGACCAGGTGCGCCTGGCCTCGCACGCGATCCGCCTGAGCCCGGAGCAGGAGCGGGTGGTGAAGGGGCTCGAGGCCGATTTCCGGAGCGCGGGAGCGGCGCCCCCGAGCCCGGAGGAGGCGCTCGGGCGCCTCGGGGTCAAGGGCACCGAGAAGCACGAGCTCTTCCAGGTGCTGGTCGCGGACCGCACGCTGATCCGGGTGAAGGAGTCGCTCTTCTTCCACGCGCTCGCGCTGCGCACCGTGCAGGATCAGCTGGTGACGCTCCTGCGGCAGAAGAAGGACATCGGGCCCGCCGATTTCAAGGATCTCTTCGGGGTCAGCCGGAAGTTCGCGATCCCGCTCATGGAGTACTTCGACGCCCAGCGCGTCACGGTCCGGGTCGGCGAGCGCCGGGTGCTGCGCGAGGGGTACGGGCGCGTTGACAACCCCGGGGCGGGCGCGTAGTGTAAGGGGGCGTCAGTAAAAGGAAAGGAGTCCCGCCAATGTTTGGTCTGGGATATCAAGAGCTCCTGCTGATCCTGGTGATCGTGTTGATCCTGTTCGGCGCGCAGCGCCTGCCGGATCTCGCCCGCTCGCTCGGCAGCAGCGTCAAGGAATTCAAGAAGGGCGTCAACGACCTGAAGGACGATTCGACGGCGGCCGTGAAGAAGGACGACGAGAAGAAGGCGTAGCGCGGTCTCCTCTCTCCCCCTCCCTCTGCTCGCTCCGATTCCTTCGTGAACCGATCGCGGCTCGCCCGGCTGGCGGCGGGCGGCCGCCGCGCCGCCGCGCGCCTGGCCACTCACGGCGATCTGGCAGTGGCCCTCGGCTTAGCACTGGTCACCTTGCTCTCCCGATGGCCCTATCGCGCCCGGATGCTCTACAACTGGGACGCGGTCCAGTTCGCGCTGGCGCTTCACGAGTTCGACGTGGCGAAGCATCAGCCGCACCCGCCCGGCTATCTCCTCTACGTCGCCCTCGGCCGCCTGCTCAACGCCTCGCTCGCCGATCCGACGCTCGCCTACGTGGCGCTGGCCATGCTCTTCAGCGCGGGCTCCACCTTCGTGCTCTACTGGCTCGCGCGCCGGCTCTACGATCGCGCCACCGCGCTCATCGCCGCGTCGCTGCTCGCGGTGAGCCCGCTCTTCTGGTTCTACGGCTCGGTGGGGCTCACCTACGCGGGGGAGGCGTTCGCGGCCTCGCTGGTCGCGTGGTTCGCCTATGGCGCGCTCACCGGTCACGTGCGATCGCTCTACTGGGGCGCGCTCGCGCTCGGCCTGACCGGCGGCATACGCCAGTCGGTGCTCGTGCTCCTGCTGCCGCTCTGGCTCGGCTCGGCGCTCATCGGCATCCGCTCCCGCCGGCGCGTGGCCATCGCGGGCGGCATCCTGATCGCGTCGGTGCTCGCCTGGCTGCTGCCGATGCTGTGGCTCAGCGGGGGGCCGGCCGCCTACGTGGTGGCGTCCACCCAGCTCTACGGCTCCGTGCTCCTCCCGACCTCGGTGCTGGGTGGCTCGCTCGAGATCACCCTGGCCCAGGTGCGCTATCTCCTCGAGTCGACCGTGGTGGGGCTGGGCCCGCTCGGTCTGGTCGCGCTCGCGCTGCCCGCCTACGCCCGGCGCTCGGGGTGGCGCCGGCCCGAGTGGTTCCTGCTCGGCTGGATGGTGCCGCCCATCATCTTCTACATGCTGATCCACTTCGGGCAGGCGGGCTACGTGCTGACCTTCCTGCCCGCGCTGGTCATCCTCCTGAGCCGCGTGCTCGCCTGGGTGGTGGCGGCGGGCTCGGAGCGGCTGCGCCGCCCCAACTGGCGCTGGGCGCTCACCACCGCGACCCTGCTGCCGCTGGTGCTGATCAACACCGGCTTCTTCGTGAGCGCGCGCCCGATGCCGCGGGAGTTCGACCACCGCGCGGGCGACGGCTGGATGTGGCGCGCGCGGGACGAGTTCCACGACTGGATCATGAGCCGCACCGCGGCCGCGCTGCGGGAGCACGAGGCGGTGATCCGCACCTACGTCGAGACCATCCGCGCGGTCTACGATCCGAGCGACACCGCGCTGGTGACCGAGCTCGGCAACCCTCGCTCCTATCCGTGGCTGCGGCACGCCATGTTCTACATGCCGGAGTACCCGACCTACCAGGTCCAGGTGGGCGCGATGCCGCTCGGCTTCTACGCGCCGCAGTACGCCGCCACCATGATCCTGACCCCGGGCTCCCACATCACACTCCCGGCCGGGACGCGGCAGCTCGTGTGGTTCGTGGACCACTGGGATCCGGCCACCGAGCCGCCGGCCGGCCTTCGCGAGGTGCAGCTGCCCCACGGGCGCTTCCTCTACGTTCTGCCGCTCACCCGCACGCCCGTGGAGTACGCCGGCTACACCTTCGAGCGCGCCACACGGTGATGGGCGGCGCCCGCACCGCCGGCGCGGCCGCCGTCGCGCTCGGGCTCGGCGTCGCGGTCTTCCTCTGGCGGACCCGCCACATCGCCGGCACGATCGGCGTCGGCGCGTTTCCCCTCGACGACTCCTGGATCCACATGCAGTTCGCCCGGAACCTGGCCGAGGGGCGCGGCTTCACCTACAACCCGGGCGTGCCGGTGTCGGGGTCGACGGCCCCGCTGTGGACGCTCGCGCTGGGGGGCGCGTTCGCCGTCCTCGGCGCCCACCCGGTCCTGGCCAAGGCCCTCGGCCTCGTCTTCACCTGTGCGACCGCCTGGCTCTCCGGGATCCTCGCCGAGCGCTGGACGGATCGGCGCGAGCTCGCGCTCCTGGCCGCCGCGCTCACCGCGCTCGCGGGCCCGATGGTGTGGGGCGCCCTCTCGGGCATGGAGGTCTCGCTCGCCGCCCTCCTCGTGACCGCCGCGCTCGTGCTCCGGGCCGCGGAGCGCGAGGCCGCGGCCGCCCTCGCCCTCGGGCTGGGGGCGCTCGCCCGCCCCGAGGCGGTGCTGCTGCTGCCGCTCTTCTGGCTCTCGGGCCCGCTCACGTGGCGCCGCGCGCTCACGTGGCTCGGGCCGGTCGCCCTGTGCGTCGCGCCGTGGGTGGCCTTCAACGTGGCGACGATCGGCAACCCGCTGCCGGGGACCGCGCTGGCCAAGATCGAGGGGGGGCTGCTGGGGGCGCTCGCGGGCGTGCGCGAGCCGCTCGGCACGTCGCTCGTGCGGCGGCCGAGCCAGTATTTCGGGGAGTGGATCCGCTGGCTCTGGCGCGTCGACGTGCTCCTGCCACTCCTGCTCCTGCCGGGCATGGCCTGGCTGGGCCGGCACCGGGGCCGCGCCGCGCTCGTCCCGGCCTGCGTGCTGCTGGTGCACCCACTCGCGATGGCCCTGCTGGCTCCCTACCGGGGGCCCGGGTTCCAGGAGGGCCGGTACTCCATCCATCTCCTGCCCCTCGCGCTCGTGGTCGCCGTCGCATCGCTGGCCACGGTCGGCGGCGTGTGGCTGCGCCGGGTCGGAGCCCTCGCCCTGCTGGTCGCGGTGCTCGTCGCCCTCCCCGGGGCCGCGTCCCGGTATGGCTGGGCGGTCCAGAACATCGAGGCGATGCAGGTCCACCTCGCCCACTGGGTCACCGATCACACCCCGCCCACCGCCCGGCTCGGCCTCAACGACGTCGGGGCGATCACGTACTTCTCCCGGCGGGAGATCGTCGACGTCATGGGCCTGGTCACCCCGGCCATCCTGCCCTACCGGCGGGAAGGGGAGGCCGGCGTGCTCCGGTACCTCGAGCGGACCTGCCCCGACTACCTGATCGTTTTCCCGGCCTGGTTTCCCAGCCTTTCCGCCATGGCCGACCGGTTTCGTCCGGTCTATCGGGTCCACCTGGACCACAACACGGTGGCCGGGGCCGACGAGCTGGTGGTCTACGAGACGGTCTGGAGCCGATGGGCGGCCGACCGGCAGCCCTGTCCGGGGGCCCTGGCCGGGGGGCCGCGGCCGGCCAGGCGGCCGGCCGCCGAAAAATCGGAGGATCGTATAATCGTGGCGTGGATCCCCTGAAGCGCCCGACCCCCATCCTCCTCGTCTCGCTGCTGCTCGGCGGCATCCTCATGGCCGCGCCCGGGCCTGTCTCCGCCCAGATCTACCGCTGGACCGACGAGCGAGGGGACACCCGGTACTCCCAGGGAATCAACAGCGTCCCGCCGCAGTCGCGGGGCAGCGCGGTCATCATGAGCACCCCCAGTCAGCCCGCTCCGTCGGCGCCCGCGGCCGCCGAGGCGCCCTCGGACGGGGGAGCTCCCGCCGGCGTGGCCCGCATCCCGTTCATTCCGGGCCGGCCGATCGTGGTCAACGCGCGGATCAATGGCAGCGGCTCCGCCCAGCTCATTCTCGACACCGGCGCCCAGGGCACGGTGATCAGCCCCACCGCGCTCGCCGCCCTCGGGGTGAGCTATCGCAACGCGGCCCGCGGCACGATCCGCGGCGTCACCGGCGAGACGAGCGTGCTCGCGGTACGGATCGAGAACATCGAGGTGGAAGGGGCGCGCTTCGGTCCGCTGATGGTCATCTCGCACGACGCCGGCCTCGGCTCCGGGACCGACGGATTGCTCGGACGGGACTTCCTCGACAACTTCATCGTCACGATCGACAGCTCGAATCGCGTCGTCACCCTGACCCCGAAGAAGTAGTCTCGCTCCGACTCGCGCGGCGCCCGCCGCCGCCCGCCCCATTCTTGCCGGGAGCGGGGATGAGTGCTAGCGTTGGCCCTCTATGGATTACAAAGACACGCTGAACCTGCCAAAAACCGCCTTTCCCATGAAGGCCAACCTGCCCAAGCTGGAGCCGGAATGGCTCGAGCGCTGGGAGGCGATGGACATCTATGGGCGGATCCGGCAGGCCTCGGCGAGTCGTCCGCTGTGGATCCTCCACGACGGCCCTCCGTACGCGAACGGCCACATCCACATGGGGACCGCGCTCAACAAGATCCTGAAGGATCTGGTGGTGAAGTCGCGCTCCATGCTCGGGCACAACGCGGTCTACGTGCCGGGCTGGGACTGCCACGGGCTGCCGATCGAGCACCAGGTGGACGTGGAGCTGGGGCTCGACCAGGCCTCGACCGACGTGCGGCAGGCGATGGATCCGATGGAGAAGCGGCGGCGCTGCCGCGAGTACGCGAGCAAGTTCATCGACATTCAGCGCGAGGAGTTCCGCCGGCTCGGGGTGTTCGGCGACTGGCGCAACCCCTACCGCACGATGGCGCCCGCGTACCAGGCGACCATCGCGCGCGAGTTCGGCCGCTTCGTCGGGCGCGACCTGGTGCACAAGGGCCTGAAGCCGGTGCACTGGTGCATGCACTGCAAGACCGCGCTGGCCCAGGCGGAGGTGGAGTACGAGGATCAGACCACCCCGTCGGTCTACGTAAAGTTCCCGCTCAAGGGCCCGGCCCCCGCGCTGGCCGAGCTCGGCGCCCGCCCGGTCTCCCTCGTGATCTGGACCACCACGCCGTGGACGCTACCCGCGAACCTCGCGATCGCGGTCCACCCCGACGCGACCTACACCGCGGTGGAGCTGGACGGCCAGGCGCTGATCGTGGCCCAGCCGCTCGTGGAGGCGTTCCTCCGCCTGCCCGGGGTCAAGGGCCGCGGCGCGCCGCTGCCGCTGGCGGTGCCCGGCCGCGCGCTCGAGGGCCTGGTGGCCCGGCACCCGTGGATCGACCGGGACTCGCCGGTGTTGACCGCCGACTTCGTGGCGATGGACGCCGGGACCGGCCTCGTGCACATCGCGCCCGGCCACGGCGAGGAGGACTACGAGGTCGGCCGCCGCGCCGGGCTCAAGATCTACAACCCGGTCGACGACGACGGGCGCTTCATCCCCGAGGTAGCCCACTTCGCGGGCCTCACGGTCTGGGAGGCGAACCCGAAGATCATCGAGCACCTGCGGGCGGTCGGGGCGCTGGTGGCGGAGGTGTCGCTCCAGCACACGTATCCGCACTGCTGGCGGTGCAAGAACCCGACCCTGTTCCGCGCCACCGAGCAGTGGTTCATCGCGCTCGACCGTCACGGGCTCCGCCAGAAGGCGCTCGACGCGATCCGGAACCACGTGCGCTGGATCCCCGCGTGGGGCGAGGAGCGCATCTACAACATGGTGGCGCACCGGCCGGAGTGGGTCATCTCCCGGCAGCGGGTGTGGGGCGTGCCGATCGTCGCCTTCTATTGCACGGGTTGTGACGAGCTGCTGCTCGACGAGGCCCTCGTCGAGCACGTGGCCGGGATCATGCGCGCAGGGGCCGGCGCGGACGAGTGGTACCTGCGGGAGCCGGCCGCGCTGCTGCCCGCCGGCACGCGGTGCGCCAAGTGTGGCGGGACCGAGTTCCGCAAAGAGAGCGACATTCTCGACGTGTGGTTCGACTCCGGCTGCAGCCACGCGGCGGTGCTCGAGCAGCGCCCGGAGCTCCGATGGCCGGCCGAGATGTACCTGGAGGGCTCCGATCAGCATCGCGGCTGGTTCCACTCCTCGCTGCTGGAGGCGGTGGGCACCCGCGACCGGCCGCCCTATCGTTCCGTCCTCACCCACGGCTTCGTGGTGGACGGCGACGGCCGCAAGATGTCGAAGTCGGGCGGCAACAACATCTCCCCCGACGAGCTGATCCCCAAGTACGGGGCGGAGGTCCTGCGGCTGTGGGTCGCGGCGGAGGATTCCTCGGAGGACATCCGCCTCTCGCTCGAGATCCTGAACCGGCTCGCCGACGCGTACCGGCGCATCCGCAACACCAGCCGCTTCCTGCTCGGCACCCTCGCCGACTTCGATCCCGAGCGCGACCGCCGCTCGTACGATCAGATGGACGAGCTCGATCACTGGGCGCTCCTGCGCCTGGGCGATCTCATCGCGCGGGTGCGCCGGGCCTACGAGGACTACCAGTTCCACGTGGCCTTCCACGCGATCCACAACTTCTGCGCGGTCGACCTCTCCGCGCTCTACCTCGACACCATCAAGGACCGGCTCTACACCTCGGCGCCCGACGATCCGCGACGCCGCGCGTCCCAGACGGTGTGCTTCGAGCTGCTCACCGCGCTGACCCGCCTGATGGCGCCGGTGCTGACGTTCACCGCGGACGAGGTCTGGTCCTACATCCCGGGACGCGGCAAGCCGGAGAGCGTGCACCTCGTGCTCTTCCCGGAGGAGCGCGGGGAGTGGACGAACGAGCGGCTGGCCGCGGACTGGGAGCGCCTGCTCGAGGTGCGCGGCGAGGTCTCGCGCGCGCTCGAGGTGGCGCGCCAGCAGGGCAAGATCGGCAAGGGCATCGACGCGGTGGTGTTCGTGCCGAGCGCGCCCGAGGAGCAGTGGCGCCCGCTCCTCGAGGCCAAGGGCGAGGCCCTCCTGACGACCCTCTTCAACGTCTCGGGCACGCGCCTCGGCAAGCCCGCGCCCGCCGGCTCCGTCCGCTATGAGAGCCAGGACATCCCCGGCCTCGTGCTGGAGATCGTGCCGGCCCAGGCCCTCGGCTGGAAGAAGTGCGAGCGCTGCTGGACCTGGAGCGCGCGGGTGGGGGAGCACCCGTCGCATCCGACGCTCTGCGAGCGCTGCACGCCCGTCGTGACCGCGCTCGCCCGGTGACCGCGGCCGCCATCACCGCGCTCGTCGTCCTGGTCCTGGACCAGCTCACCAAGGCCTGGGCGCTCCAGGCCCTGGTGCCCGGCCGGCCCGCGCCGGTGATCGACGGCTTCTTCTCTCTCACCCTCGTGATGAACCCGGGCCTCGCCTTCGGAATGCTCTCGACCACGCCGGCGGGCTGGCGCTGGGTGGTGGCCCTGCTCTCCATAGGCGCGCTCACCGTGCTCGCAGTGGTGGGGCTCCGCATGCTGCCGGGCGGCGGCCGGCTCACGCCGTTGGCGCTCGGCCTCATCTTCGGCGGGGCGGTCGGCAACCTGATCGACCGGGGGCGGTTCGGGGCGGTGGTCGACTTCCTCGACTTCTACTGGCGCGGCTACCACTGGCCCGCGTTCAACGCGGCCGACTCCGCGATCACGGTCGGGGTCGCCCTGCTCGCGCTGCGCCTGCTCACCGCGCCCTCGTCCCCCAGCTGAGGTGCGGGGTGGCGCCCCCGCCGTGACCGGCGATCGCCGCTTCACCGACGTGGTGGAGGCGGAGGGCGCCGGGGCCCGGCTCGATCAGTGGCTGGCCCGGCGGCTGCCCGAGCTGTCCCGGATGCGCGTGCAGGCCCTCATCACCGCCGGGCGGGCCCTCGTGGATGGCCGCGCCGTCAAGGCCGCGCACCGGGTGCAGGCCGGCGAGCGGGTCGAGGTGGTAATCCCGCCGCCCCCCCGCGACGGGCTCGAGCCCGAGGCGCTCCCGCTGCGGGTGATCTTCGAGGACGCGCACGTCCTGGTGGTGGACAAGCCCGCCGGGATGGTGACGCATCCGGGAGCCGGCCGGATCGACGGGACGCTCGCGGCCGCTGCGCTGGCCCACGCCCCGGAGATGGCCGGCGTCGGCAGCCCCCGGCGCCCCGGCATCGTCCATCGTCTCGACAAGGGCACCTCGGGTCTGATCGTGCTGGCCAAGACCCAGGGCGCCTACGACGGGCTCACCGCGCAGCTCGCCCGACGGACGGTGAGCCGCCGCTACCTCGCGCTCGCGCAGGGGGCGATGCGTCGCGCCGAGGGGACGGTGGACGCCCCGATCGGCCGCGACCCGCGCTCCCGCGTGCGCATGGCGGTCGTGGCGGAGGGCCGCGGCAAGCGCGCGGTCACCCACTACCGCGTGCTGGAGCGGTTCGGCACGGGCGCCGCCGCGGTGACCCT
>DASZJM010000238.1:0-2145 GCA_035948165.1 Candidatus Methylomirabilota bacterium | reverse complement strand
CTCCTCGTCCTCGCTGCGCTTCGGCGCCGTCGCGGGCGGCCGGCGCAGCGAGGACCGGCCGCTCCTCACCGGACGCGGCCGCTTCACCGACGACCTCGACGCTCCCGGCCAGGCCCACGCGGTCTTCGTGCGCTCGCAGGTCGCCCACGCGGTGATCCGGCGCGTGGACGCCACCGCGGCGCGCGCCCTGCCCGGCGTCCTCGCGATCCTCACCGGCGCCGACGCGCGCGCCGACGGCCTCGGCGCGATCCCGCCCGCCGCGTCCTTCCCCGGCCGGGGCGGCACGCCGCTCGCCTCGGCGCCGATTCCCCCGCTGGCGGTCGACCGCGTGCGCTACGTGGGCGAGGCGGTGGCGATCGCGGTCGCGGAGACGCCCGCCCAGGCGGCGGACGCGGCGGCCGCGGTGGTGGTCGAGCTCGACCCGCTCCCCACCGCCTCCGACGTGGCCACCGCGCTCGCTCCGGGCGCGCCCGCGATCTGGCCCGACGCGCCCGGCAACGTGGCCTTCGACTGGGCCGACGGCGACGCAGCCGCGGTCGATGCGGCCTTCGCGGGAGCGGCGCACGTGGCGCGCGTGCGCCTGCACGACACGCGCCTCGCCCCCGCCGCCATGGAGCCGCGCGCCGCCATCGGCCGGTGGGATCCGGCGGACGGGCGCTACACCCTCATCGCCAGCACCCAGGGTGTGGCGGTGGTCCGCCGCCTGCTCGCCGAGGGCGTGTTCCACATCCCCGTCCAGCAGCTCCGGGTGGTCACGCCCGACGTGGGCGGTGGCTTCGGCATGAAGGTCCAGGCCTACGCGGAGTACGCCGCGCTCCTCTTCGCGGCCCGCCGCGTCGGCCGGCCAGTGAAGTGGCGGGCCACGCGGGTGGAGAGCTTCCTGGCCGACACCGCCGGCCGCGACGGCCTCCTCGAGGCCGAGCTGGCGCTCGACGCGAGCGGTCGCTTCCTCGGGCTCCGGATGCGCACCCGGGTGGGCCTCGGCGCCTACGTCACCGCGTTCGCCGCGGTCTTCGGCACCAACAACACCAAGAACTGCCTCTCGAGCGTCTACCGCATCCCGGTGATCGGCATCGACGTGATCCTCGCGTTCACCAACACCGCGCCGCTCGGGCCGTATCGCGGCGCCGGCCGGCCCGAGGCGCTCTACGTCATCGAGCGGCTGATCGACCGGGCCGCCCTCGCGCTCGGCATCGATCGGGTCGAGCTGCGGCGCCGCAACCTGATCCCCGCCGCGGCCATGCCCTACCGGACACCGAACGGGCCGATCTACGACAGCGGCGAGTTCGAGACCGTGATGGATCGCGCGCTCGAGCTGGCCGACTGGGCCGGCTTCCCCGCGCGCCGCGCCGCCTCGGAGCGGGCCGGGCGGCTCCGCGGCATCGGGCTCGGCTGCTTTCTCGAGGTGGCGGGCGGCATCCTCGACGAGACGGTCGACCTGCGCTTCGGCGCCGACGGCACGGTGGCGCTCCACACCGGGGCCCAGCCGATGGGCCAGGGCCACCTCTCCACGTTCCCGTTCGTGATCGCGGCGCGGCTCGGCGTCGACCCGTCCGCGGTCCGGCTCGTGCAGGGCGACAGCGACCTGGTTCCGGCGGGCACGCCGAGCGTGGCGTCGCGCTCGATGATGATGGCGGGCAGCGCCGCCACCCTCGCCTGCGACGGCGCGATCGAGAAAGGCCGCCGCGTAGCGGCGCACTACTTCGAGGCGGCCGCACTCGACATCGAGTTCACCGACGGCCGCTTCCGCGTGCGGGGCACCGACCGGACGGTGGGTCTGCTGGAGCTGGCCGCGGTCGCCCGCGCGCTGCCCGGCCTGCCCGCGGATCTCGCTGACGGCCTCGACACCACCGCCAAGTTCGTCTCGCCCCAGATGAGCTTCCCCAACGGCTGCCACGTGACCGAGGTGGAGATCGATCCGGAGACCGGGCAGGTCACCGTGGTGGGCTACGCGGCGGTGGACGACGTGGGGCACATCGTGCACGAGACCATCGTCGAGGGGCAGATCCACGGCGGGATCGCCCAGGGCCTGGGCCAGGTGCTGGGCGAGCACGTGGTCTACGACGAGCACGGCCAGCTCCTCACCGCCTCGCTCATGGACTACATGCTGCCGCGCGCGCTGGATCTGCCCGCGCTCCGCGTGGG
>DASZJM010000237.1:0-3962 GCA_035948165.1 Candidatus Methylomirabilota bacterium | reverse complement strand
ACACGACCTCCGCTCTAGGCCGTCTAGCGCGGGGTGAACATGGGCACCGGCGGGCCGCCGTCGGTGGGCGTCCACACCACCCGCACCGGTTGGCCGATGCGAAGCGCGTCGAAGTCGCAGTCCACCAGGCCGGTCATCATGGTCACGCCCTCGTCCAGCGTCACGTAGGCGATGACGTAGGGCGGCGTGGCCCGGCGCATCACGCTGAAGGAGTAGATGACCCCCCGCCCCGGGGACTCCGTCCACTCCGTGCGATCGCTCCCGCAGAACGGGCAGATGGGCCGTGGATAGTGATGCGCGCGACCGCAGGCGGTGCAGCGCTTCAGCAGCAGCCGGCCCTTTCCCGCCGCCTCCCAGAACGCTTCCGTCTCGGGGCTCGGCGTGGGCGCGAAGATCTTCCGGCTCGCGTCCGCCATGATCAGGCCCTCTCCATGATCAGCGTCGCGCTCGCGTGGCGCGTGCCGAGCGAGCCGCCGGTGCCGTGGGCCAGGGCCAGATCACAGCCCTTCACCTGCACCGCCGGGTGCGCCTCGCCGCGCAGCTGGCGCACCGCCTCGATCACCTTGGTCATGCCGCCGCGGTTCGCGGGATGGTTGTTGCAGAGCCCGCCGCCGTCGGTGTTGAAGGGCAGCCGCCCGGTGCCCGCGATCAGGTTGCCGTCGGAGACGAAGCGTCCCCCCTGGCCCTTGGGGCAGAAGCCCAGGTCCTCCAGCGTGATCAGCACCGTGATCGTGAAGCTGTCGTAGATCGACGCGTACTTGATGTCGGCCGGCGTCACCTTGGCCATCTCGAAGGCGGCCGGGCCCGACCAGCGCGCGCCGGTGTACGTGAGGTCCACCTGCCCGCCCATCTGGTGCTTCACCGCTTCCCCCGCCCCGCGCACCGTGACCCGCGGTCGCTTGAGCCGCTTCGCCACCTCGGGACGCGCCACGATCACCGCACCGCCGCCGTCGCTGATCACGCAGCAGTCCAGGCGGTGGAGCGGATCCGAGATCATCGGCGAGCCGACCACGTCGGCCACCGTCACCACCTCGCGCAGCATCGCGTGCGGGTTGTGCTGGGCGTGGTGCGAGGCGGCGACCTTGATCCAGGCGAGCTGCTCGCTGGTGGTGCCGAACTCGTGCATGTGGCGCATCGCGGCCATCGCGTACTGGTTCACCACCGTGGGCGCGAAGGGGGCCTCGAACGCCACGTCGGGCGCGGCGGCACCGTAATTGCGGGGCGCGGTTCCGGTGGCCATGCCCTCCGCCCGCGGGCGGCCCGCGAGGGTGACGAGGGCCACGTCGCAGCGTCCCGCCGCGATGGCCTCGGCCGCGTGGGCTACGTGCACCACGTACGACGAGCCACCGGTCTCGGTGGTGTCGATGTGCCGCAGCCG
The DNA here is from genome assembly GCA_035948165.1 of Candidatus Methylomirabilota bacterium. Lineage (GTDB taxonomy): Bacteria > Methylomirabilota > Methylomirabilia > Rokubacteriales > CSP1-6 > CAMLFJ01. The sequence continues at coordinate 2,584 of DASZJM010000237.1, read as the reverse complement.
CAGCCCCATGTAGTCGGCCATCGAGAGGCCGCCCAGGCCGGGGGCGTCGCCCGCGCAGAAGTACCCGTCCACGTCGTCCTTGGAGAGGCCGGCGTCGGCCAGCGCGCCGCGCGCCACCTCGGCGTGGAGCTGCGCGAGCGAGATGCCGTCCGCCTTGCGGGTGGGATGCTCGAAGACGCCGACGATGCAGGCCTGATCCCGAATACTCATGATGGGTCGCTCAGGCCTTCGCGGCCCCGAGCGCCTCGGGGTTGAGCACGTTGATGGGCTTGCCCGCCTCGTAGGCCAGCACCTGGTCGAAGATGGTGTCGAACATGTGCTCGAGGCCGTCGCGCTCCACGTAGCCGAGGTGCGGCACGCAGATCGCGTTGTCCATCGCGACCAGCGGATGCTTGGCCCCCAGGACCGGCTCGTCCTCGTAGACGTCCACCGCGGCCATGCCCGGCCGGCCCTTGGCCAGCGCGGCCTCGAGTGCGCCCGGGACGACGAGCCCGGCGCGGCTCGTGTTGACGAAGACGGCGGAGGGCTTCATCTGCGCGAGGTCCGCCGCGGTCACCATGCCGCGGGTCGCGTCGATCAGGCGCACGTGGATCGAGACCACGTCGGAATCGGCGAAGAAGGCCTCGCGGCTCGCGGCCGGGGTGTAGCCGTCCGCCTTCGCCTTCTCGAGCGTGGACGGGCGCCCCCACGCGATCACGTTCATCCCGAACGCGCGCCCGTAGCCGGCCACCACCGCGCCGATCTTGCCGTAGCCGAGGATGCCCAGCGTCTTGCCTCGCAGCCCGGTGCCGATCGGGTAGGCCTGCCACTTGCCCGCGCGCATCGCGATCATCTCCTGCGGGATGCGGCGCACCGCCCCGATCACCAGGCCCCACGTCAGCTCCGCGGTCGCGAACGACGGTCGGCCCGGCATCTGGCTCGACGAGACGATCACCCCGCGGCGCGTGCACGCCGGGACGTCGATGTTCGGCACCACGCCCACCTGGGTGACCATCTTCAATCGGTCGAGGCGGTCGAGCAGCGGCGCGCGGATCGGGGTGCGCTCGCGGATGCACACGAGCACCTCGGTGTCGGCGAGTCGCTTGGCCAGCGTGTCGACATCCTTGGTGTGGTCCTTCCAGATCGTGACGTCCTGCTTCGCCACCTTCTTGAAGCAGTCGAGCGTGCGGATGGTGTCCTGGTAGTCGTCGAGGATCGCGATCTTCATGAGCCGCCCCCCCTCGGGCGCCCCGTAGCCTACCATGCTAGACTCCCGCCGTCGTCCATCATCATCAGGAGGCACTCAATGGCCGAGACGGCGAGGATGGCGGTGTTCCACGGCGCGGGCAAGCCGTTCCAGATCCGCGAGTACCCGGTACCGGATCCGGAGCCGGGGGCGATCCTCGTCAAGGTCGCGATGGCCAACGTATGCGGCTCCGACCTGCACTACTGGCGCGGCGAGCTCGACTACGTGAAGATGGGCCGGCCTCTGCCGCTCAACACCGGCCACGAGCACGTGGGCCGCGTGGCGAAGCTCGGCGCCGGCGTCACCACCGACTCGGCGGGCCGGCCGCTCGCGGTGGGCGACCGCGTCGCCTACCGCTTCTTCTTCCCGTGCGGGCGCTGCCGCGCGTGCCTCAAGGGCAAGACCAAGTCCTGTCCGGTGCGTCAGGCGAACTTCCTCGTCTCCTGCGAGGTATGGCCGCACTTCCAGGGCGGCTTCGGCGAGTACTTCTACCTCCGGCCGAACCACGCGGTGTTCAAGCTCGCCGACGACATCACCGACGACATGGCCGCCGGCGTGAACTGCGCGTTCAGCCAGGTCTACGCGGGCCTCGACCTGACCGCGCTGCGCCAGGGCCAGACGGTGGTGATCCAGGGCGCGGGCGGCCTCGGGGTCTACGCGTGCGCGGTGGCGCGCGAGATGGGCGCGGCGCGCGTGATCATCATCGACGGGGTGGAGGAGCGCCTCGCCCTCGCCCGCGCCTTCGGGGCCACCGACGTGGTGGACATGCGCGAGCACAAGACACCGGAGGACCGCATCAAGGCGGTGAAGAAGCTCACCGACGACTGGGGCGGCGACATCGTGATGGAGCTGGTGGGCAACCCCAAGGTAGTCGACGAGGGTCTGCGCATGACCGCCCCCGAGGGCACCTACCTCGAGATCGGCAACATCAACGTGGGCTGGAAGGCCGAGTTCGATCCGGCCTGGATCATCTTCGGCAACCGCCGCATCTTCGGCCTCTCGCACTACGAGGCCGAGCACCTGCGCGGGGCCCTCGATATGATGGCCCGCACGCGGCAGCGCTACCCGTGGGACAAGATCATCTCCCACAAGTTCCCGCTGGAAGCGATCGAGGAGGCCTTCGTCCAGCAGGACAAGGGGCACGTCACCCGCGCCGCGATCATCCCCAACTGATCGGGGCGCTCTTTGATGGATGAAGCACTGCAGTCCGTGCTCGCCGAGTACGAGCGGCGCGCCGCAGAGGAGCGGCAGGTACTCGAGACCCTGCCGCCCGCCGAGATCGCCTCGCGCATCGACGAGTTCCTGATCCCGATCGGTCCCGACACCGGCAAGCTCCTCCATTTGGTCATCACCGCGGCC
>DASZJM010000236.1:0-2280 GCA_035948165.1 Candidatus Methylomirabilota bacterium | reverse complement strand
GCGCGAGACCTCCGCGAAGCCCCAGCCCGCCTCGGGCGGCGGCAGCGTGAACCGCACCGCGGTGGCGAGCTCGTCGGGGCCGAGCGCGGTGGTGAGCGGGGCGCGGTAGAAGCGATCGGCCGGGATCATGCGCTCGCCCCGCGGCCCGCGGGCCACCACCACGCCCTCCAGGCAGAGGAGCACCGCGGGCAGCTCGGAGGCCGGATCGGCGTGGACCACGTTGCCCACCACCGTCCCGCGGTTGCGGATCGGCGGATGCGCCACGTGACGGAGCACCTCCGCGAAGAGCGGGGAGCGCGTGGCGGCCCAGCGCTCGAGCGCGCGCTGCCGGACGAGTGCGCCGATCTCGAGCAGGCCCGAGGCCTCGCGGATGCCGTCGAGTCCGGGCAGGCGGTTGATGTCGACCAGCAGCGCGGGCCGCGCCAGCCGCAGGGCCAGCATCGGGATGAGGCTCTGCCCGCCCGCCAGTACCTTGGCGTCGCCGCCGCCGGTGGCCATCGCCCCGACCGCCTCGTCGAGGCTCGTGGGCGCCACGTAGTCGAACGGGGCCGGCTTCATGCCCGGCCCAGGAGCCCCAGCACCACCGAAGGGCCGAGCGGCGTGCGGGTCACCCGCACCCCGAACGGGGCGAGCGCGTCCTCCACCGCGTTGGCGATCGCGGCGGGCGGGGAGATGGCGCCGCCCTCCCCGATGCCCTTGACGCCGAGCGGGTTGCGCGGCGACGGGTACTCCAGGTGGACGGTCTCGATGTCGGGCAGCTCCATCGCGGTCGGCACGAGGTAGTCCATGAAGGTGCCGGTCAGGAGCTGCGCCTGCTCGTCGTAGACCATCTCCTCGAGCAGCCCGCCGCCCACGCCCTGCGCCACGCCGCCGTGGATCTGGCCCTCCACGATCACCGGGTTGATCACCTTGCCGCAGTCGTGCGCGACCAGGTAGCGGCGGAGCGCCACCGCTCCGGTGCCCGTGTCGACGTCGACCACTGCCACGTGCACCGCGCTCGTGTAGGTGACGGTGGGCTGGTGATGGTAGACGGTGGCCTCGAAGTCGAGCGCGGCCACCCCGGGCTTGGCGAAGGTGGGGATCGCGGCCCGGATCACCGCGGCGAGCGGCGTCGCCGAGCCGGGCGCGCCGCGAACCGCGACGGTGCCGTCGGCCACCTCGATGTCCGACGGCGCCGCCTCGAGCAGGGCCGCGGCCGCCGCGACGATCTTCTCCTTCACCCGCCCGGAGGCCTCGTGGATCGAGCTGCCCGCATTGACCGCGCTGCGCGAGGCGAAGGTTCCGACCCCGAACGGGATGGCTGCGGTGTCGCCGCCCACCACCGTCACCCAGTCGATCGGGATGCCGAGCGCGTCCGCCGCGATCTGGGCGAACGAGGTCTCGTGTCCCTGCCCCTGGCAGCACGCGCCGGTGGCCACCACCGCGTGGCCGGACGGGTCGAGCCGCACGGTGGCGCCCTCGTAGGGTCCGATCGCGGTGCCCTCCACGTAGCCCGAGAGGCCGATGCCGCGGTGGATCCCCTGCGCGCGCAGCAGCGCTTGCTCGGCGCGCAGGGCCGGGTAGTCGACCGCGGTGAGCGCGGCCTCGAGGCCGGCCCGGAAGTCGCCGCTGTCGTACACGAGCGGGTTGCCGTCGCGGTACGGAATGTGGAGCTCGTACGGCATGTCCGCCTCGGTGAGGTAGTTCTTGCGCCGCAGCTCCGCCGGATCCATCGACAGCTCGCGGGCCAGGCAATCCACGATGCGGTCCATCGCGAACACGGTCTCCGGGCGGCCCGCCCCGCGATAGGGCGCGTTCGGGGTCTTGGTGGTCACGACCCCGAGGCACTCCACGTCGAGGTTCGGCACCCGGTGCGGGCCCAGCAGGTGCGCCACCGTGTTGTAGGGGAGCACGATGCCCCACGAGTTGTACGCGCCGAGATCGACCCAGATGCGGTCGCGCACCGCCAGCATGGTCCCGTCGCGGCGGGCCGCGATCTCGATGTCGTGCACCTGCGCCCGCGCGTGCGCCGAGCCCGTCATGTGCTCCCGCCGATCCTCGGTCCACTTCACCGGCCGCCGCGAGGCGATGGCGGCGGCGGGGATCAGGAGATCCTCCGCGTAGCCGTTGGCCTTGGTGCCGAAGCCCCCGCCCACGTCCGGCGCGATCACCCGGATCTTGTGGGGCGGCAGCCCCAGCGCGGCCACCAGCCCCTGCTGGACGAAGTGGACCACCTGGGTGCCGTTCCAGGTGGTGAGCGCGCCGTCGCGCGCGTCCCAGTGCGCCACCACCCCGCGGGTC
>DASZJM010000235.1:0-31396 GCA_035948165.1 Candidatus Methylomirabilota bacterium | reverse complement strand
GAGGCGTGCCGCCCCTGGCTCGAGCAGGAGCTGTGGCTGATCCGCCCCGAGGTGGTGGTGTGCCTCGGCGTGACCGCGGCTCGGTCGGTGCTGAAGCGCCGCGTCACCATCAGCGGCAGCCGGGGCGAGACCCTCACCTCGCCCGAAGGCTACCGGACCCTCGTGACGATCCATCCCTCCGCCATCCTCCGCATCCCCGCACCCGCGAACCGTGAGGCGGAGGAGCATCGCTTCGTCGACGATCTGCGCCGCGCGGCGCGGGTCGGCCGCCATGTCGATCCTGCGCGAAAGGAAAGAACGACCGGGTAGATCTTCCTGCCTTCCGCTCTCTTCTTCCCCGCGCCTCCCGCGCCCCCGCCAAAATCGCGGGCAGGCCGAAGGCGCCCGACGCGCGGCCGGTGGCACGTCGCTTGAACCTTCGCGGCACGTTTCGCTCCAGACGACCATCTAACTAATTAACGGTTCGAGGATCCGGCGTTTCGCGGCCCGCGAGAGGCCAGGAGGAGAGCATGGACGAGACAACGCTGCTGGCCACGCACCAGGTGGACGCCCTCGGACCCGCGAGCGGGATCCGCATGCCCGGGCAGCAGAACTGCTGGGCGGTGGTCCTCGCGGGCGGTGAGGGGCTCCGGCTGCGGTCGCTGGTCCGTCAGGTCACCGGCGACGACCGGCCCAAGCAGTACGTGCGCCTCCTGGGGCCACGCACCCTGCTGCGCCAGACCCTGGACCGGATCGGCCTCGCGATCCCGGAGGCCCGCACCCTGGTCGTCACGGTCAACCATCACGCGGGCTACATCGCCGAGGAGTTCGCCGGCGCCGCGCGCCCGACCATCCTGGCCCAGCCCCTCGACCGCGGCACCGCGGCCGGCGTGCTCTACCCCGCGCACTGGATCGCGTGGCGGAACCCGGAGGCGATCGCCGCCATCTTCCCGTCGGACCATTTCCTGCTGGGCGAGGCCACCTTCATGGCCCACGTGGCCGAGGTGGCGGCGTGGGTCGAGAAGAACCCGGAGCGGCTCGTGCTGCTGGGGGCACAGCCCAGCTCGCCGGAAGTCGAGTACGGCTGGATCGAGCCGGCCGAGCATCTGGGCGATCTGTCCACCGGCCCCATCCGGGCGGTGCGCCAGTTCTGGGAGAAGCCCGCGGTGGCGCGGGCGCGCGCGTGCATGACCGCCGGGCATCTGTGGAACACCTCGATCATCGTGGGCAAGGTCGCGACCCTGGTCCAGGCGGGCGGTCAGGCGGTACCCGAGCTGAGCGAGCGCCTCGCCCACATCGAGCCGTTCGCGGGAACGCCCGAGGAGCCCGACGCGGTGCGGCAGGCCTACGAGCTGATGCCGAAGGCGAACTTCTCGCGCGCGGTACTCGAGGCCTGCCCCGAGCTCCTGAGCGTCTCGCGCCTTCCCCGCATCGTGTGGTCGGATCTGGGCAGCCCCCATCGGGTGATGGAGGCCCTCACCCGGATGCGGATTCGCCCGGAGTGGGCCCGGCAACTCGCCCCATCAGCCTGAGCGAATCATTCTGAACCGATCGGGCTGAACCGATCGGGCTGAGCAATCAGGGCGCCGGGCGGGTAACCGTAGCCGTCCCACCCGGCGCCGCGGCCCGCGATCAGGCGGAGGCCGCCGCGCGGGGAACGGGTCGAAGCGGTGGGGGCGGAGTGAGCGTGACCTGAAGGTCGCAGTATTCCTGGAGCAGCCCCGGGCATTCTTCCCGGATCTCGGCCAGCACCGTGGGCGCGCCCTTGCCGAGTCGCAACAGCGTCGCCGCCTTGGTCAGAATGCGCTGCTGTCGGGCCAGGTCGTGCTGAGTCTCCGAGATCTCCTTGGTACGTCGATTGATCTCGCCCAGCAATGACACTTCCAGCTCATTCCGCTCGGCCATCGCGCGCTCCTTTCGGCGTCCAGACCCCGTTGAGCTTCCACGCTCCGCGCTTCCCACGTCGAGCCTCTCCGGTAAAGCAAGCGGCCTGCCACCGCCCCGCGCCGCATTCGTGCGCTCCGTGACGGAGCGGCGCGCGGGCGAACCGCCGGAGCCGGGGGGTGCGCGTGCTCCTTACCGGGTAGGAATTTCTCGTTGGCGGCCAATCCGGCCGGCCGCCCAGTCGTTCTTACCGCGCCCGTATGCCGCGATGCACGGCGCTTCGCTGCCAGGGTCGGCTGCTTCGCGCGTCTTCTCGCGAGCTTCGGCCGCGATGCAGTGTGGGCATGGCGATTGCTCGATGGAAGCCCATGTCATCCAAGCCGATCATCCTGATCGTCGACGACGAGCCGGATTCGCGCGACGCGCTCCAGACCCTGCTCGGGACGTGGGGCTACGCGACCGAGATCGCCTCGGAAGGGCGTGAGGCGCTGCAGAAAGCGGCGGCGCTCCGCCCATCGGTGGTGGTGACCGATCTCATGATGCCGGACATGGACGGGCTCGGCCTGCTCACCGCGCTCCAGCAGGAGATGCCGCGCGTGCCGGTCATCATCCTGACCGGTCGCGCTACCGTCGACACCGCGGTCGGGGCGATGCGCCAGGGCGCCTACGACTACCTCACGAAGCCGGTCGATCTAGACCGGCTGCGGCTGCTCATCGAGAAGGCGCTCGAGCGCGGCCGGACCCTCGACGAGATCACGATCCTGCGCCGGCGGGTCAAGGACGTGTGGGGCATCGGGCGGCTCATCGGCCGCAGCGTGCCGATGCAGGAGGTCCACCGGCTCATCGAGCAGGCCGCGACCACCCCCGCCCCGGTGCTCATCCACGGCGAGACCGGCACCGGCAAGGAGCTGGTGGCCCGCACGCTGCACGAGCTGTCCGCGCGGGCCAGCGGCCCGTTCGTGGCGGTCAACTGCGCGGCGATGCCCGAGACCCTGCTCGAGAGCGAGATCTTCGGGCACGAGCGGGGCGCCTTCACCGACGCCCGCGACCGCCGCGAGGGCTGCTTCGAGCTGGCCCACGGCGGCACCCTCCTGCTCGACGAGGTCGCGGAGATGGCGCCCGGGACCCAGGCCAAGTTCCTCCGGGTCCTCGAGGAGGGATCCTTCCGTCGCCTCGGCGGCAAGACCGAGATCAACGTCGACGTCCGGGTGGTGGCGGCCACCAACAAGGATCCGGTGACGGCCATGAAGGAGGGGGAGTTCCGCGAGGACCTCTACTACCGCCTCAACGTCTTCACCCTCGCGGTGCCCCCGCTCCGGCAGCGGATCGAGGACATTCCGCTCCTGGTGACCGGCTTCATCGAGGAGTTCAACGGCAAGTACGACAAGCGCATCACCGGGGTCGACGACGCGACCCTCAAGCTCCTGATGTCACACGCGTGGCCGGGCAACGTGCGCGAGCTGCGCAACATGGTCGAGCGCGCCTTCATCGCCTGCGATGGCGACGTGATCACCGCCAAGGTCCTGCCCGGGACCTCGCCGGTCGCGCCGGTGGCGTCCTGGAGCGGCGATGCCGACGTGGTCACCGCGCCGATCGGCCTGCCCCTGCGCGAGGTCGAGAAGCAGTTCGTGCTGCGGACCCTGGCCGCGGAGAACAACAACAAGACCCGCGCCGCCGACCGGCTGGGCATCAGCACCAAGACCCTGCACAACATGCTGCAGCGGTGGGGGCTGCTGCACCGCCAGATTTCCCGAGGGGCGGAATGATCGGGGCCATGCGACCGACCGCGAGCGAGGCGAGTCAGGACGTGCGAGCCCAGCTGGACCGGCTCGAGGAGACGGCCGCGCGCCTGGCCGACGGGCCGGGGCGCGCCGTCCTGGTCGAGAGCGTGCGCGGCCTGCGGGACGCGATCGAGCGGCGCGACGAGACCGAGCACGATGAGCGCCACCAGCTCGGCCACGACCTGCGGGTGCCGCTCAACGCCATCGCGGGGTGGACGCACATCCTGCGACTCGACGCGACCACCGCCACCACCGTGACCCGGGCGGTCGAGGTGTTCGACCGCAACGTGCGCGCGCTGACCCGGCTGATCGAGGGCTACACGTCGGAGAAGCGCGAGGGCCGACCGGAGGGCTAGCCGCTCACCGGCACCGCGAGCACCGCGGCGAGCCGCGCGGGGTCGACCGGCTTCACGAGGTGGGCGTCGAAGCCCGCCTCCTGCGAGCGCCGGTGGTCCTCCGGCAGGCCGTAGCCGGTGAGAGCGACCAGCCGGACCGCGCGGCCCGCTAGGGCGGCGCGGACGCGCCGGGCGACCTCGTAGCCGTCGAGCCCCGGGAGCCCCACGTCCACGAGCGCGATGTCGGGCCGCACCTTCAGAATCGCGTCGACCCCGCTCGGGCCGTCCGCGGCCTCGTGCACCTCGTGGCCGGCGCGCTCGAGGAGATAGCGGAGCATGTCGCGGCTGTCGCGGCTGTCCTCGACGATCAGGATGCGACGGGGGCTCGGCGCCGACGGCGCGCCCGCCGGGCTCGCGGCCTGCGCGGGCGCCGGGATCTGGGGCAGCTCCACCGTCACGGTGGACCCGTGGCCGTGCCCGGGACTCTCCGCCTCGACGCGCCCGTCGTGCAGCTCGGCCAGGCGGCGCACCAGGGTCAGCCCGATGCCGAGCCCGCCCTCGGCCCGCTCGAGCGTCCGCTCGCCCTGGAAGAAGAGGTCGAAGACGCGCTCGATCATGTACGGGGTCATGCCGACCCCGGTGTCCCGCACCGAGAGCCGCGCGGTGCGCCCGTCTCCCGCGACGACGATCTCGATCGCGCCGCCGGGCGCGGTGTACTTGACCGCGTTGGAGAGGAGATTCATCACGATCTGCTCGACGCGCGCCTGGTCGGCCTCGACCCAGGTGGGCTCGGCCCGGACCGTGATGCGGTGCGCGGCGGTCGCGCCCGAGGGCAGGACGCCCGCCACACAGCGCTCGGCGGTCTCGGCCAAGTTCACCGGGACCTTGGCCAGCCGGATCTTGCCGGTGGTCACCCGGCCGACGTCGAGGAGGTCGTCGACCAGGCGTCCGAGCTGCTGGACCTGCCGGGCGATCACCTCCCGCGCGCGCCGGGTCGTCTCCGCGTCGGGCTCGGTCCCCTGCGACTCGATCACCCGCACCGCGCTCCCGATGACGTCGAGCGGGTTGCGGAGCTCGTGGCCGAGCATGGCCAGGAACTCGTCCTTGGCCCGGTTGCTCGCCTCCGCCTCCTCGCGCGCCTCCTGCTCCCGCGCGAAGAGCGCGGCCCGCACGTCGGCGGCCTGCCGCTCGATGCTGACGTCGGTCACGATGCACACCAGGCCGGCCACCGTGTCGCCTTCCAGCACCGGATCCACCAGCAGCCGGAACCAGCCCTGGTCGCGGTGCAGATCGAGGGTCTCACGCCGGCGGCTCCGCTCCACCCGCGTGGTGGGAGACGGCTCCCCGCCGCCGCCCAGCCGCCGCCAGATCTCGGCCCACGCCTGGCCGACCGTGTCGGCGGGCGTCTGTCCGAGCAGGGTCGCGAAGGCCTCGTTGCAGCGGGCCACCGCGCCGTCCGCGGTGAGCAGGCAGATGCCGTCCCGGATGGCGTCGAAGGTGGCCTGCCAGCCCCGGCTGGCCGCCCGGAGGCCCTCCTCCGCGCGTCGCAGGCGCAGCAGCGAGTGGATGGTCGCCAGCAGCACCGCCGGCTCGACCGGGTCGGTGAGGTAGCTGTCCGCGCCGCCCTCGTACGCCAGGTCCTGCGCGTGGTCGCTCAGGAAGGTGGCCGAGATGTGCACGATCGGGACGGTGAGCGTGGCCTGCTGGGCGCGCAGGCGCCGGCACACCTCGAAGCCGTCCATGTCCGGCAGGTTCACGTCGAGCAGGATCAGGTCGGGCCGCTGCTCCTCCGCGCGCAGGAGCGCCTCCGCGCCACTCCCAGCCTCGACGACCTGGAAGCCCGCGCGCTCCAGCATCTGGGTGCGCGCGTAGCGCGACGCCTCGTAGTCGTCCACATTGAGGATCAGGCCCCGGCTCTCAGCCACGATGGTCCTCCCCCGGCTCCGCGCCGGAGAGCACCTGGCGCAGACGGTCGCCCTCGGTTCCCTCCGCAAGCGCCTGCTTGGAGAGAATGCGCCGGGCGTGCGGCGCGAGCCGACGGCGCTCCTCGTCGGTGAGGACCTTCGAGGTCAGGACCACCACCGGGATGTCCATCGTAACCGGGTCCTCCTTCAGGCGGTCCAGCACGTCGAAGCCCGACATCTCGGGCATCACCAGGTCGAGCACGATGAAGTCGGGCCGCTCCGCGCGCGCCTCGCGCAGCCCCTGCACCGCATCGCCCGCCTCGGTCACCACGAACGGGGCGCCCGCCAGATGGTTGCGCACGAGGTAGCGGGCGATCTCGTCGTCGTCGATGACGAGCACCCGCCGGTCCGCGCCGCGCTCCAGCAGCCGGTTCAGGGTGCCGAGCAGCCAGGCGCGGTGCACCGGCTTGATCGCGTAGGCGTCGGCACCGAGGGCCAGGCCCTTCGCCCGGTCGTCGATGCTCGACACCACCACCAGGGGCAGGCTCCTCGTGTCGTCCCGCCGGCGCACCTCGCCGATGAAGGCCCAGCTGTCCTCTCCCGCGAGACGGATGTCGAGGACGATCGCGACCGGATGGATCTGATCGAGGAGCCGCCGCGCGTCCGGCAGCGTGCGGGCGATCGCGGCGCGGTAGGGCGAGCCGCGGAAGTAGTGCTCGTAGAGGAGGAGATCCTGGGCGCTGTCCTCCACCACCAGCACCGGCACCTCGCCCGGGGCGAGCGTGAAGGACTCGGACGCCGCGACCACCTCCGCCGCCTCGGACGCGGGCTCGGAGGCGAAGCGGGCGGGCAGGACGGTGGTGAAGGTCGAGCCCACCCCCGGCGTGCTCTCGAGCGACACCGAGCCACCCAGGAGACCGGCCAGGCGCCGCACCAGCGGCAGGCCGAGCCCGGTGCCGCGCACGCGGCGCTGGACCGGGTTCTCGAGCTGGCCGAACTCCTCGAAGATGCGCTGCTGATCCGCGGGGGCGATGCCGATCCCGGTGTCCGCCACCGAGAAGGCGATCAGGGGGCCGGCGGGCCCCTCGCCGGCCGGCCGCGCGCTCACCCGGATCTCTCCGCGCTCGGTGAACTTGAGCGCGTTCGAGAGCAGGTTGCGGAGGATCTGGGAGACCTTGCCCTCGTCGGTGTGCATCGCGGGCAGCCCCTCCGGCTCCTCGAAGACCAGGTTCACCTGGTCGTTGAGCAGCAGCGGCCGCAGCATGCCGCGCAGCGCCGCGAAGAGGTCCCGCACGTCGAACTCGGCGGGCCGGACCACGACCTTGCCCGCCTCCACTTTGGCGAGGTCGAGCAGATCGTTCACCAGCTCGGTGAGGTCCTCCGCGGCCTGACGGATGTAGCCCACCTGGCGCACCTGCTCGGCGGTCAGCGGGCGGGCGGTGTCCTCCAGCAGGAGGCGGGACAGCGCCATCATCGAGTTCAGCGGGGTGCGGAACTCGTGGCTCATGTTCGAGAGGAAGCGCGACTTCATCTCGTCCGCCCGGCGCAGGGTGTCCGCCTTCTCGTCCAGCTCCGCGTAGAGGGCGAGGACGCCCCGGTTGGTGTCCTGCAGCTCGGCGTTGAGCCGCGAGAGGTCGTCCTGGCGCTGGCGCAGCTCGTCGAGGGTGCGGAGCAGCTCCTGGTTCTGCTGCCGGACCTCCTCGAGCGCTCCCTGCGGGGCCTCACGCGCGAGGGCGTCGGCGAGCGCAGCGAGCCCCTTCGGATCGATCTCGGGCGCGCGGCGCGGGAAGAGCTTGCCGAGGGTGACGGTGGTGCCCGCCCCGGGCCGGCTCGTCACCTCGAAGTGGTCCACCAGGCGGCGGGCGCCCAGCATGCCGAGGCCCATGCCGGTGGAGGAGCGATACCGGCCCGAGAGGACCGCGTCGAGATCGCGGATGCCCGGCCCGCGGTCGCTCACCCGCATCACCAGCAGCTGGGGTGCGTAGCGGCCTTCGACCACGAACTCGACCTTGCCCCCGCCGCCGTACATGAAGGCATTGCGGGCGATCTCGGACACCGCGGTGGCGATGCGGGTCTGGTCCTGGCTCTCGAAGCCCAGGCACGCTGCGATCTGACGGGCGCGCTGCCTCGCCGCCACCACGTCCTGCTCGTGGCGCACGAAGAAGGAGATGAGGGGCAGGCTCATGCCGCGCGCGGGCGGGCCGCCACCACGGTCACGTCGTCGCGACCGCGGCTCCAGTCCCGGTAGAGCACGCCCGCGACCAGCGCGGGGTGGCGGTCGGGGAGACCCGGATACCGCTCGATCTGCCAGCGGCTGCCGAGCCCGTCGGAGTGCATGATGAGCAGCGCGCCGTCGGCCCACGGATACGAGAACTCGTTGATCCGCCCCACGTCGTGCCCCGCGGTGCCGTTGCCCGAGACGAGGTGGCGGCTGACCCCGTCGGCGACGATCGCCCCCGCGATGTTGCCGACCCCCGCGTAGGTCACCACGCCTCGCGCGCGGTCGATGCGCGCCACCGCCACCGCGCCGCCGCGGCTGCCGCGGAGCGCGTCGTGGATGGCCGCCACCAGGGCCCCCGGCGGCAGCGCGGGAGCGGCGTCGAAGGCCCGCACCGCGAGCCGGGCCGCGTCGGCCGCGCCGACCCCGTGCCCGAGCCCGTCGACCACCATCACCGCCGGGCACTCCTGCTCCGCGGCCACCGCCCACGCGTCGCCGCAGACGTCTTGGCCCGCCTGGGCCACGCTCACCACGCCGGTCGCGAGCCCGTCGGCCCGCACGTCGCCCACCAGCGCGAGGATGGCGGTACCGCCCGGGCGCGTCGAGTACACGTCCACCCGCGCGGCGAGCCGCCGGACCGCACCGAGCCCGGTGCCGGGGCTCCCCGCGGTCGAGTAGCCGTCGCGGAAGCACTCCGCCACGCTCTCCATCCCCCCACCCTGATCCACCGCGAGCAGCTCGATGGTCGGCGCGCCCGCGAGCGCGCGCGCGATCAGGTGCCCGCCGCCTCCGTGCTTGACCAGGTTGCCTCCCAGCTCGTTGACCACGAGCGCGAGCTTGCCCTGCTGGGTCGCGTCGAGCCCGACCGCGGCGGCGAGGCCGACGATCTGCCGGCGCGCCTCGCCCACCTGGCTCGCCTCGGTGATCACGAACGGGCGCGAGGCGCGCTCGACGATCACTTCCACCTCGTGATGCGCACCCGCGTGCCCTGGCCGGGTGCCGACGCGATGTCGAACTCGCTCGAGAGGCGGCGGGCCCCACCGAGCCCGAGGCCCAGGCCGTAGCGGGTGGTGAAACCGTCACGCAGCGCCTGCGCCACGTCCGCGATGCCGGGCCCCTTGTCCTCGAAGGTGAGGCGGAGCCCGAGGCGGCCGCCCTCCTGGAGCGCCTCGAACCGCGTGACGCCCCCGCCGCCGTGGATCAGCGTGTTGCGGGCCAGCTCGCTGGCCGCGGTGACGATCTTGGTCTGATCCACGAGCGAGAACCCGAGCTCCACCGCCCACTGGCGGGTGGCCTGCCGGATCCGCACCACGTCCTCGTCGGAGTGAATGTCGAGGCTCTCCTCACGAACCGCGGGCATCGAGCCTCCCGCGCTCGTCGAACCGGCGGCGGATCATCTCCATGCCCCTCTCCGCGTTCAGCGCGGTGCGCACGCCCTCGAGGTTGAGCCCCAGCTCGACGAGGGTGATGGCCACCGCGGGCCGCATCCCCACCACCACCGTGTCGGCGTCGAGGACGCGCGCCATCTTGGCGATGTTGCCGAGGGCGCGGCCGATGAAGGAGTCCACGATCTCCAGCGCCGAGATGTCGATGAGCACCCCGCGCGCCCGGTGCCGGACGATCTGTTCGGTCAGCTCGTCCTGGAGGCCCATCACGAGCCGATCGTGCATCTCCACCTGGATGGTGACGAGCAGGAACTCGCCCATCTTGAGGATGGGGATCCGCTCGGTCGGCGGCTTGCCGTCAAGCACGGGCGCCGTTCCGGGTCACGGTGGCCCCCACCCGGGCGAGGGCCAGAATCAGCGCGTCGGCGAGCGTGGCCTTGGTCGCCACGTTGCCGAGGTCCACCCCCAGGTGCACGATGGTCTGGGCGATCTGGGGCCGAATGCCGCTGATGATGCACTCCGCCCCCATGAGGCGGGCCGCGCCCACCGTCTTGAGCAGGTGCTGGGCCACCAGCGTGTCCACGGTGGGCACCCCGGTGATGTCGATGATCGCGATCGAGGCGCCGGTGTCCACGATGCGCTGGAGCAGGCTCTCCATGACCACCTGGGTACGCTCGCTGTCGAGCGTGCCGATGAGCGGCACCCCGAGGATGCCCTCCCAGAGCGCGACCACCGGGGTCGACAGCTCGAGCAGCTCGCGCTGCTGGCGCGCGATGATCTCCTCGCGCGTCTTCTGGAAGGCCTCGGTGGTGAGGAGGCCGAGCTTGTCGAGGAGCAGGGTGCCGGTCCACAACTCGCGCGCGAGCGCCTCGGGGTCGCCGCGGTATTCCTCGCGCAGGCGGGCGAAGAGGGGCTCCTTGAACGAGAAGATGAACGTGGCGGTCTCCGCCGGCGCGCGGCCCTGCTTCGCCCGGGCGGTCGAGAGGCTCGCGAGGTGGTTGCGGACCTTGGCCCACGCGGGCCGGTCGATGTCTCCACTCGGGTCCTGACCCAGCGCGTCGGCGAGCAGCCGCACGAACGAGCGGGCCTGCTCCTCCACCTCCGCCTGATCGAGCGAGCCGCGGCCCGCCTTCGCGAGCGACTCGGTCCACTGGGCGAGGATGTGAGACTCGTGATCGCGCACGATCGCCGCGAGTCGGCTCCGCTGGTCCGCCATGTTGCGCTCCTGTTCGAGGGAAGTTGACGCCGCGCCGAGAGGGAATCATTTAACGCACACGGAGACGCCTTTTCAACAACCGTTTCGTGAGGACCGGAGTCGCAACCGTCGGATCGGTAAAAGCTTCCGGACGGTCCCGGGCGACGGCGGCCGACCGGTAAGATGTACCGCCGACGAGGCGCCCGCCACCGCGGGCCGACCATTGACAAGGCGGGCGTTTCGTCGATAATCGCGGCACCCGCAGACCGGAATTAGGCCCGATCAACTTCTCTACCCGCTCCCGCCTTTCGTCTCATGGAGGAGGCGATGGTGATGACCGGACGACCCGCAGTACCAGCAGGGCGGTTCCGCGTGACGACTGGACGGTCGCTCGCGCTCGCCCTGGTGCTGGCGCTGGTCGCGTTGCCCGGCGGGCTCGCGGGGCCACGGCCGACCGCCGCCGCGGAGGGGCAGGCCACGTGGGCGGTCCACATCACGCTGGCTCCGACCTGGTTCGACCCCGCGGAGACCCCGGGCATCATCACCCCGTTCATGGTCCTGTACGCCCTGCACGACGCCCTCGTGAAGCCGATGCCGGGCAATCCGATGGCCCCCTGCCTGGCCGAATCGTGGACCACGTCCAAGGACGGGCTCGTGTACGAGTTCGTCCTCCGGAAGAACGTCCGCTTCCACAACGGCGAGGTGATGACCGCCGCGGACGTGAAGTTCTCCTTCGAGCGCTACCGGGGTGCGAGCGCGGCCCTGCTCAAGAGCAAGGTCGCCCGGGTCGAGGTGGTGGATCCCCTTCGGGTCCGGTTCGTCCTCAAGCAGGCCTGGCCCGACTTCCTCCCCTTCTACGCGACCCCGGCCACCGGCGCGGCCTGGATCGTGCCCAAGAAGTACGTCGAGCAGGTGGGCGAGGAGGGGTTCAAGAAGGCCCCGGTCGGGGCGGGTCCCTACAAGTTCGTCGCGTTCAAGCCGGGGGTGGAGCTGACCCTCGAGGCCCACGAGGGCTACTGGCGGAAGCCTCCCGCGGTGAAGACCCTGGTGTTCCGCACGATCCCCGACGAGTCGACGCGCCTGGCCGCGCTCACCCGCGGTGAGGTGGACGTGGCCTACTCGATCACCGGACCCCTGGCCGAGGAGGTGAAGCGCACCCCCGGCCTGCGCCTGGTGCCGACCTACTTCCTCTTCACCACCTGGCTCGTCTTCCCCGACCAGTGGGACCCGAAGTCGCCGTGGCACGATCGCCGGGTGCGCCTCGCGGCCAACCTGGCGATCGACCGCGCCGGCATCAACCAGGCCGTCTACCTGGGCCTCTCCAAGCTCTCCTACTCGTTCATCCCGCAGGGCATGGAGTACTTCTGGAGCCCGCCGCCCTACGCCTACGATCCCAAGCGGGCGCGGGCGCTGCTCGCCGAGGCCGGCTTCCCGAACGGCTTCGAGACCGGCGACCTCTCGGGCGACACGATCTACGGGGTGGCGATCGGCGAGCCGGTGGCCAACTACCTGCAGCAGGTCGGCATCCGGGTGCGCTTGCGCCCGATGGAGCGAGCCGCCTTCTTCAAGGAGTACGGGGAGAAGAAGCTGCGCGGGGTGATTTTCAGCGGCAGCGGCGCGCCCGGCAACGCGCCGACCCGCCTCGAGCAGTACGCGGTCACCGGCGGCCGCTACACCTACGGCGCCTACCCGGACATCGACGGCCTCTACGGCGAGCAGGCCAACGAGATGAACCCGCGGGTGCGGCAGCAGATCCTCCACAAGATGCAGCAGCTCATCCACGAGAAGGTCATGTTCGCCCCGGTGATCGAGCCCGCCTTCCTGAACGGGGTGGGCCCGCGCCTCGAGGTGCACGGCCTCGGGCTGATCGCCAACCACGCCTACTCGGCCCCCTACGAGGACCTGAGGCTCAAGCGACCGTGAAGCGCTATATCCTCAAGCGCGTCGGCTACGCCCTCATCTCGCTGGTGCTGCTGTCCATCACCATCTTCCTGTTCGTGCGCGTGACCGGCGACCCCGCGGTCCTCCTGGTGGAGCCGGGCGCGAGCCAGGCCGACATCGACGCCATCCGCACCCAGTTCGGCCTCGACCGTCCGCTCTGGGTGCAGTACGGCCACTTCGCGGTGAGCCTGCTGCGGGGCGACCTCGGCCACTCGTTCTACTACCGCATGCCGGTGCTCGAGCTGTACCTCTCGCGCCTGCCGAATTCCCTCCTCCTCGCCGCCGCCGCGATGGCCTTCTCGCTGGTGATCGGCATCCCGACCGGCATCATCGCGGCGGTGCGGGTGAATCGCTGGTGGGACAGCGCCGGGAAGGTCTTCGCCCTGCTGGGCCTCTCCCTGCCCTCCTTCTGGGTGGGCCTGCTGCTGATCCTGTTCTTCTCGGTCTACCTGGGCTGGCTCCCGTCCTCCGGCTCGGGCTCGGCCGCCCACGTGGTCATGCCCGCCTTCGCGCTGGGCTGGTACTTCGCGGCCGCCCACATGCGGCTCACCCGGTCCTCCATGCTGGACGTGCTGGGCTCGGAGTACGTGAAGCTGGCCCGCCTGAAAGGACTGCCCGAGGCGCTCGTGATCGGCAAGCACGCGTTCAAGAACGCGCTGATTCCGGTGCTGACCCTGGCCGGGATCAACCTGGTCATCATGGTGAACGTGGCGGTGGTGGTGGAGACGGTGTTCGCCTGGCCCGGCGTCGGTCGCCTGCTCGCCGAGGGCATCGCATTCCGCGACTTTCCGGTGGTTCAGGCCACCGTCATCCTGGGAGGCTTCATGATCGTGATCGTGAACCTGCTCGTGGACGTTCTCTACGCGGTGATCGATCCGCGCATCCGGCTCGAACGATGACCAGCCGCTCGGCCGCCCTCACCGTCGCCTGGCGCCTCTCCGCCTTCCGGAGCGAGGGCTTCCCCCTGATCCCGATGTCGATCCTGGGGTTGCTGCTGTTCGCCGCGATCTTTGCCAACGTGCTCGCACCCCACGATCCGGAGGTGGGCAGCCTGGGGGAGCGCTTCCGACCCCCGTTCTGGCAGCAGGGCGGGAGCGAGAAGTTCATCCTGGGCAGCGATCACCTCGGGCGCGACGTGCTCTCGCGGCTGATTTTCGGCGCGCGCGTCTCGATCGTGGTGGGCTTCACCGCGGTGCTGTTCGCGGGCGTCGTCGGCACCGGCCTCGGCATCCTGTCCGGCTACCTGGGGGGCTGGGTGGACCAGGTCATCATGCGGGTCACCGACGCCTGGCTCGCCATTCCCGCGCTGACCTACGCGATCTTCCTCGCCGCGGTGGTGGGCCCGAGTGAGATGAACATCGTGATCATCCTGGGCCTCGTGTACTGGACGCGCTACGCGCGGGTCATCCGCGGGGAGGTGCTCTCGCTCAAGGAGCGCGACTTCGTCCGCCTCGCCATCGTGGCCGGCTGCTCCAAGCGCACGATCATGAAGCGGCACATCCTGCCCAACGTCCTCAACTCGGCCATCGTGCTGGGCACCCTCATGCTGGGGGTGGTGGTGGTGACCGAGGCCGCGCTCTCGTTCCTGGGCGTCGGCGTGCCCCCGCCCAAGCCCGCTTGGGGGCTCATGCTCGCGGACGGCAAGAAGGGCCTGATGGCGGGATACTGGTGGCTCACCGTGCTCCCGGGCTGCTGCATCATGCTGATGGTGCTCTCCGCCAACCTGCTGGGTGACTGGCTCCGCGTGAAGCTCGACCCGCAGCTCCGCCAGCTGTGAGCGACGCGCCGCTCCTCGAGCTCCGGGGTCTCTCGACCCACTACGTGAGCGCGCGCGGAACCCGCGTGGTGCGCGCGGTGGACGAGGTCTCGCTGACCCTGGCCCCGGGCAGCACGCTCGGCATCGTGGGCGAGTCCGGCTCGGGCAAGAGCACGCTCGCGCTCACCATCCTGCGACTGCTGCCCCCCGCGGCCAAGATCGTCGCGGGCCAGATCCTCTTCGAGGGCCTAGACCTGCTCACGAAGTCCGACGCGGAGATGCGCCGGGTGCGCGGCAAGCGCATCGCGATGATCCTGCAGGACCCGATGGCGTCGCTGAATCCCCTGTTCACGATCGGCGACCAGGTCTCGGAGCCCCTGCGGGTGCACGAAGGGGTGGGCCGGCGCTCCGCGTGGAGCCGCGCCACCGATCTCCTGAAGTCGGTCCGCATCCCCGCCCCCGCCGCGCGGGTGCGCGAGTACCCGCACCAGATGTCGGGCGGCATGCGCCAGCGCATCGTGGGGGCCATCGCCATCTCCTGCGCGCCCCGGCTGCTGATCGCGGACGAGCCCACCACGAGCCTCGACCTCACGATCCAGGCTCAGTACCTGAACCTGCTCCGGGACCTGCAGCGCGAGCACCAACTGGCCCTGATCTTCATCACCCACAACCTGGGCATCGTGGCCAAGATGTGCGACCAGGTGGCGGTGATGTACGCGGGGCGCCTGGTGGAGTGGGGGCCGGTCACGCGCATCTTCGACGCGCCGGCTCATCCCTACACCCGCGCGCTGCTCGAGTCGATCCCGCGGATGGGCGACGGCCGGGAGCGGCTCACCGCGATCGAGGGTCAGCCGCCGGACCTGGCCGCGCCGCCCGGCGGGTGCGCCTTCCACCCGCGCTGCCCCCAGGCCATGTCCCGCTGCCGCGAGGAGGCGCCGCCCGAGACCGTGCTCGGCCCGAGCCACACCGCACGCTGCTGGCTCAACGTTCCGGCCGCCGTTCCCACCGCCGCCGCGCCCACCGGAATCCGATGACCGATCGGACGCCGCTGTTCGAGGCACGCAACCTCACCAAGCACTTCCCGGTGCGCCGCGGCTTCCTCGCCAAGCCGCTCGGGGTGGTGCGCGCGGTGGACGGGGTGAACTTCTCGATCGGCACCGGCAAGACCCTCGGCGTGGTCGGGGAATCCGGGTGCGGGAAGACCACCACCGCCAAGCTGGTGCTGCGGCTCGAGAACCCGACCGGCGGCTCACTGCTCTTCGACGGGCAGGACATCAGCGGCCTCGATGGACGCGACGTCATGCAATACCGCAAGGCGGTCCAGGCCGTCTTCCAGGACCCCTTCGCCTCACTCAACCCGCGCATGCGCGTCGACGCCATCATCGCGGAGCCGCTGATCACCCACGAGCGGCTCGACTCGGCGGAGGTCGACAAGCGGATCGCGCGCCTGATCGACCTGGTGGGCCTCCCGGAACGCTCGGCCAAGCTCTTCCCGCACGAGTTCTCGGGCGGGCAGCGGCAGCGCATCGCGATCGCGCGGTCGCTCGCGGTGTCGCCCCGGCTGGTGGTGCTCGACGAGCCGGTCTCCGCGCTCGACGTGTCGATTCGGGCCCAGATCCTGAACCTGCTGCGCGACCTGCAAGCCCAGCTGGGGCTCTCCTACCTCTTCATCGCCCACGACCTGGCCGCGGTGGCCCACATGAGCCACACCATCGCGGTGATGTACCTGGGCCAGATCGTGGAGATCGGCGACGCGGCCACCATCGCGACCCGGCCGCGGCACCCCTACACCCAAGCCCTCTTCGCGGCGGCGCTGCCGTCGCATCCCTCGGAGCAGCGCGAGGAGCTGGTGCTGACCGGTGAGGTGCCGAGCCCGCTCAACCCGCCGCTCGCGTGCCGCTTCCACCCGCGCTGCCCGCACGCGATGCCCCGCTGCTCGACCGAGGAGCCGGCGCTCCGCGAGGCCGAGGGGCGGCGGGTCTCCTGTCACCTGTACCCGTCGCCCGCGTAGCCGGGCGGGCGTCCGCTAGACCGCCAGCCGCTCGCCGGTGACCTCGACCGCCTGCGCGCGGGCCTCGGCGGCGGCCTGCGCGTTGACCGTGTCGTCGTCGGTGGCCACCACCACGAGGGCGAAGCCGGCCACGTCGCCGCGCGCGTACTCGCGCGGCCACCAGCGGAGCCGGCCGTCGCAAGCCGCGGCCAGGAGGGCGGGCGCCAGCGTGGGGCTCACCACCGTGACGCGGGCGCCCGCATCGAGCAGCGGGCCGAGCGCGCGCGCGGCGATGGCCCCGCCGCCGACTATCAGACAGGTTTTGCCGAGCACGCTCGCCGGGTCGAAGCACACGCTCACGTGGCGCCCTTCCGGGCATGAGCAACTGGTGTGCCAGCCGGTGGGGGCCGGCCGCCGCGCGGGAAGGCCGCGTGAATGGCGGCCGCGCGCCCGCCCGCCAGTGGCCCGCGCGGGCCCGGCGCCTATTCGCGCGGCAATCGCTGCCACGAATTCGGTCAGGCCGCCCGCGGACGGTACAATGATCCGGCCATGGACCTGCTCTGGAGCCTGATCGACATCCTCCTGCACCTCGATCGGCACCTGAGCGACGTGATCCAGCACTACGGGATCTGGACCTACCTGATCCTGTTCCTGATCGTCTTCTGCGAGACCGGGCTGGTGGTCACCCCGTTCCTGCCCGGCGACTCGCTGCTCTTCGCGGTGGGCACCTTCGCGGCGCTCGGGGCCCTCGACCTGGCCCTGGTGATCGTGCTGCTGAGCGTGGCCGCCATCCTGGGCGACAGCCTCAACTACGCGATCGGCGCCCGTCTGGGCCCACGGGTGTTCCACGAGGACTCACGCCTCCTGAACCGCCGGCACCTCGAGCGCACCCACACCTTCTACGAGCGCTACGGGGCCAAGACCATCGTGATCGCCCGGTTCGTGCCGATCGTGCGCACCTTCGCGCCGTTCGTGGCCGGGATCGGGCGGATGCGCTACGGACGCTTCCTCTTCTACAACGTGGCGGGGGGCGTCGGCTGGATCGTGCTCCTGACCGCGGGGGGCTATCTCTTCGGCAACATCCCGGTGGTGCGGCGCAACTTCTCGCTGGTCATCTTCGCGATCATCATCCTGTCGACCCTGCCGGCCCTGATCGAGGTCGCGCGGCAGCGCCGCCGCGGGACCAGCTGACCCGCCCTCGCCGGCGGCCGCCTACTTCACCGCTCCGGCGGTCAGCCCCGAGACGTAGTAGTCGAGGAAGAAGACGTAGAGGATCACGATCGGCACCGACCCCAGCACCGCCCCCGCCATCAGGGAGCCCCAGAAGTAGATGTCGCCGCGGATCAGCTCGCTGGTCACCCCCACGCTGGCGGTGATCTGGTCCGACGAGGAGGTGAAGGTCAGCGCGTAGATGAACTCGTTCCAGGAGAGCGTGAACGCGAACAGGATCGCGCAGACCAGCCCGGGGATGGCGATCGGCAGGACGATGCGGAGCAGCGCCTGCACGCGCGTGGCCCCGTCCACCATGGCGCACTCCTCCACCTCCTTGGGCACGGTGCGGAAATAGCCCATGAGGAGCCAGGTGCAGAAGGGCACCAGGAAGGTGGGATACGTGAGCACGAGGGCCCACTTGGAATCGGCGAGGCCGAGCCAGTTCACCACCTGCGCCAGCGGCAGGAAGAGGAGCGAGGTCGGCACCAGGTACGTCACGAAGATCCCGGTGCCGAAAGCCCCGACCCCGAAGAACCGCATCCGGGCCAGCGCGTAGGCGGCGATGGTCCCGATGACGACCGAGATCGCGGTGGCGAGGATGGTCACCATCAGGCTGTTCTTGGTCCAGGTCAGGAACTCGGTGTCCCAGATGAGCTTGGTGTAGTGCTCGAGGGTCGGCCCCTGGGTGATGATCAGCGGGACCGCGAAGCGGTCGTAGAGCTCGCGGTCCTGCTTCAGCGACGTCAGCGTCATGTGATAGAAGGGGAACAGCGCAAAGATCAGGAACGGCAGCAGGCCCAGATGGATGGCCACGCGCCGCATCAGCGGCCGCCGGGCCACCGTCATGGGGCGACCGACGCGGCGTCAGTTCGCATGTTTCCGCACGAAGCGGAGCTGGGCCCAGACGACGAAGACCAGCAGCGGGAAGAGGTAGAGCGAGACCGCGGCGCCCTCGCCGAGCCGCCCGACATCGATCACGAGCATGCGGGAGAGCGTCGCGAACAGGTGCGTGGAGTTGACGGGTCCGCCGTGGGTGAGGACGTACACGATGTTGAAGTCGCTGAACGTGAAGATGGTGGAGAAGAGCACCACCACCGCGAGCACCGGCTTGAGCATCGGCAGCGTGATGTGCCAGAAGCGCGCGTTCGCTCCCGCCCCGTCGGCGTGGGCGGCCTCGTAGATCTCCTTGGGAATCGCGACCAGCCCGGCGAGGATGGTGATGGCGAAGAACGGCAGCCCTCGCCACACGTTGACGATGATCACCGCCGCCATCGCGTAGTATCTCTGCCCGAGCCAGTTCGGCCCGGGGGGATCCATGAGCCCGAGCGCCAAGCCCGTCCAGTTCACCACGCTGTAGAGCGAGTTGAACATCCACCACCAGCCGAGGGTGGAGAGCGCGGTGGGAATGACCCACGGCAGGAGCACCGCACCGCGGATCATCCGCTTGAACCAGAGCTGCTCGTTCAGGAGAAGGGCCAGGATGATGCCGAGCACGACCTTGAAGGCCACCGCGATGCCGGTGAACACGAACGCGTTCTGGAAGGTCTGGCGGAACGCGTCGCTGTCCCAGAGGCGGATGAAGTTGCGGAAGCCGATGAACTCGCTGGGCCGGCCGATGAACGAGTTCGACATCGCGAAGTAGAGCGCCATGACGAACGGGTAGGCCACCAGCAGCACCAGCAGGATGAGGGCCGGGCTGACGAAGACCGGCCCCAGGACGGACTCGCGGTCGAGCCATCCGCGCACGCGCGCGGTCAGCGGACGGGCCCGGCCTACCGGAATCTGCTCCGCTCTGACCGCCATGTGGTTGCTACCCTGACCCCTTTTTCATATGCGCGCGGCTAGCCGGCGATGATTTTCTTCATCTCGTTCTCGGCCCAGGCGATCGCGTCCTTGGTCGAGGTGCCGGTTACCGCCTTGGCCATCATGTTGGGCAGGATGTAGGAGTTGGTGATCAGCTGCACCCGGTCGGAGGCGGGAGCCGGCCAGCCGTAGGTGTGGTACTGCACGCCCTCACCCCTGAGGTGGGCGTACTTGGGATCCGTGCGGAGGACCGGGTGGTCCTGCAGCTTCTCGTAGGCGGGCAGGTTGAAGGCGTCGCCCGACATGATGTACTCGTCGTAGACCTCGCGCTTGCCGAGCAAGTACTTGATCCACTCCTTGGAGGCGTCGATGTTCTTGGAGAACTTCCAGATCCCGATGTGCCGCGGGGTGTCGGTCTCGTGCCGCCCGCCCGGCCCGCCCAGGCTGCGGTGGTGGTTGATCAGATCGGCGGTGACCAGCTTCCGCTGCTTGGCCACGATGTAGGCCGAGACCGGGTTGTGGATCCAACCCGCCTTGCCCTGCTGGAGCGACTCGTTGTTGCTTGCGTCCGACCACGACAGGACCTCGGGCTCCATGCAGTCCTTGAACATCTTCTTGTACCACTCGACGGTCTGCACGGTGCCCGGCGAGTTGATCTTCACCGTCTTGCCGTCCTTGTCCACCTCCAGGCCGCCGAACGACCACAGCACCGGCCCCGCGGTCGAGATCGAGTCGTAGTTCTGGCTGATGGGGATGCCGACCGGGTTGCCCATCTTCTTCAGCTCTTTGCCGACGACGTAGAGCTCCTCCCAGGTGTCCGGCACCTTGAGGGAGGCCTTCTTGAACAGGTCCTCGCGGTAGGCGGCCACGAACATGCCGTGGTACTGGGGCACCGCGCGCCAGACCCCGTTGACGTGCGCGCCCTCGTAGGCGGAGCCGACCGCCTTGCCGTACTGCTTCTCGAGGCCGGCCACCACGTCCGAGACGTCCACGAGCTGCGGCTCGTAGAGCCACGGGAAGTGCATCCGCATCTCGACCATGTCGTGCCCGGCCTGGGTCTGGACCTCGGAGGCGTACTTGGCCTGCTGCGGACCCATGTGGGAGATGTGGTCGATCTTGAGCTTGATCCCGGTGTCCTTGGTGAAACGCTGGCCGATCTCGGCCAGCTTCTTGTCGGACGCGGGGGCGAAGTTGTTCCAGCAGAGATACGAGATCTCGCGCTGTTGACCCCGGGCCGGCGCCACGCGCGTGGCGAGGATGCCGGCGAGACCGGCTCCGGTCGTGGTCAGGAATTGACGGCGGTTCTGAGGTCCCATGGGCGGCTCCTCCTCGGTGAGGACACGGGTCGTGACACGGGATCGGGGGTGTTGGCGGACTCTACGCCGCGCCGTCCCCGTGTGTCAAGCAAACAAGGCGCAAACCCGGGCGAAGCCCGGCCCGCTCAATGAGCGAGCAGCGGGACGATCCGGCCCGCCGCGTCGAACGGCAGGGGCCGGCCCTGGCCGACGACCTCGAGGTCGGGGCGCTTGGCGATCTCGGGCAGCAGGGCCTCCGAGCACTCGATCTCGCCCAGGACGAGGGTGGACCGGATGCGGACCACCCGCGCCTGCGCGGGCGGGGTCAGGCCGATGCAGTTGAGCGCGTTCTCCACCGCCTCCCGGTCGCTCTCGAACACGAGCGGCAGCTTGGCCCCGTTGGGCGCGCAGGCGGTGAGGGTGTTGATCGCGGTGGGCTTCCAGTCGATCTTCTCGGCGAGCCGCCGCGTCGTGAAGTCGGCGTTGCCGATCCCGGTGGCGTTGCCGCCGCTCTCGTCGGTCAGGTCGAGCGCCACGATCCAGAGGATCTTGGGGTCGGCCGGGAACGGCTCGTGGGGATTGGAGGGCCGGCCGATGACGTTGGTGTCCATGCCGGAGCCGGAGATGTTCTTGCCGATCTCCTCGACTATCAAAACGTCCATGGCGGGGAACGGGAGGCGGGCCATCCAGGCGCGCGCGTCCTTGAGCAGCCGCCGCTCGCCCGCCTCCAGGTCCGCCGCGTTGAAGGCCTCCACGCACGCGGTCTCGTCGTAGCCGTTCTCGACGATCCCGAGCCCGAAGCCGATCCGGGCCTTGGCCAGCATCTCGCGGCCCACCGCGGTGATCACGGTCTCGTAGCCGTGGTTGACGTTGGCCCGGTGGTACTGGGTGGCCCCCTGGTACTTGCCGAGGCCGATCGTCATCATCTTGAAGAGGCCGGACTCGATCGACCCCTTGAAGTCGGTGTGCGGCTTGATCCGGTTCACCAGCCCGATCCAATCCGCCTCGGAGGCGGTCCGGTCGAGCCACACCGGCAGCCCGAGGGCTAGGCCGACCTGGACCACGTCCATCGAAGCTCGGACCTCGCAGCCCATGGTGGCCTCGGTGATGCCGTAGTGGGCCAGCACCGACCGCTGCCCCTCTGCGGTGGCCCCTCCGTGGCTGCCCATGGCCGGGAACACGAAGGGCCGCGCCCCCCGCGCTTTCAGCCAGTGCACGGTGGCGCGGACGATCACGTCGATGTTGGCGATGCCGCGGCTGCCCGCACCCACCGCGACCGTGTCCCCGCGCTTGATCGGCAGCTGACCCGCCCCGAGGGCGCGGGCGACCCCGCCCGGGATGTCGTCGAGCCGCGTGCGCGTGAAGGCCGGCCGCACGCGATACATCGTGGGGAAGGCCACCGGCTCGAGGGAGGACATGGCGCGATCATATGTAGCCGCGGCGGACCCTGTCAACGCCGCCCGGCTCAACTGGGTGGGCGGGGCCCGGGGGTGGGCTAGGATGGAACGCATGGCCGGCCCTCCCTCGACCCGGGCCCTCACGGTGGGCGACATCATGAGCCGCTCCGTCCTCACCACCGAGGTGGGCGCGAGCGTCGCGGAGGCGGCCGCGCTGATGTTCGCGCGCCGCGTCGGATCGGTGGTGGTCGTGGAGGGCAACACCCCGATCGGCATCCTGACCGAGCGGGACCTGGTCCGGTTCGCGGCCGGCGCCGCCGACGCCCGCGCCGCCCTCGTGGGCGACCACATGACCGCGGACCCCGACACCGTCGAGGAGACCGAGGAGGTCATCGACGCCTTCCGGCGATTCGCGGCGCACGGCTACCGACATATTCCGGTGGTGGCCAGCGGGGAGCTGGTCGGGATCATCTCGATGCGCGACCTGGTCATGAAGCTCCGCCGCGGCCCCGCGGCGGCGGCCCACGG
The DNA here is from genome assembly GCA_035948165.1 of Candidatus Methylomirabilota bacterium. Classification (GTDB taxonomy): domain Bacteria; phylum Methylomirabilota; class Methylomirabilia; order Rokubacteriales; family CSP1-6; genus CAMLFJ01. The sequence continues at coordinate 8,793 of DASZJM010000235.1, read as the reverse complement.
TGCGGTCGGCCCGACCGCGGCCGCCGAGGCGCTGCCCCCGGTCGCTTCCGACCTGACCAGCACCGTCCTCTCCCTGCTCGAGGCCGGGCGCGCGACCGTCCCCGCCCTCGTGGTGCCGGACGGGCCGGAGCTCTCCTACCGCTCGCTGCGCCAGCACGTGGCGCGGGTCGCCGACACCCTCGCGTCGCTCGGGGTGGCGCGCGGCGACCGGGTGGCGATCGTCCTGGCCAACGGGCCGGAGGCGGTCGTCGCGATCCTCGGCGCGGCGAGCGCGGCGGCCGCCGCCCCGCTCAACCCCGCCTGCACCGAGGACGAGCTCCGCTACTACATCGAGGACGTCTCGGCCCGCGCCCTCATCGTGCCCCGCGGCGGCGGGGAGGCGGCGCGCCGGGCGTGGCGGACGGGCGGACCGCTGATCGAGATCGCGATCGAGCCGGGCGGCAAGCTCTCGCTGGAGACGTCGCCGCCGATCGGGAAGCGACGGACCGCGACCAGCCCGGGGCCGGACGACGTGGCGCTGGTGCTGCACAGCAGCGGCACGACCGGACGCCCGAAGCGCGCCGCGCTCAGGCACCGCAACCTCGCGAGCTCGGCCCGCAACACCCAGGCGACCTACGGGCTCTCCTCGCTCGACACCGCGCTCTGCGTGATGCCGCTCTTCCACATCCACGGCCTGGTCGGCTGCACGCTCTCCACCTTCGCGGCCGCCGGCACGGTGGTGATGCCGGTGCGCTTCAACCCGGTCGCCTTCCGGCGCATCCTGGGCGCGCAGAAGCCCACCTGGTACACCGCGGTGCCGACCATCCACCAGCTCATCCTGGCCCGGCAGCGCGGCGCGCACGCGGGCAGCTCGCTGCGCTTCATCCGCTCGGCCAGCTCCAAACTCCACGAGGCGACCCTGCTCGGGCTGGAGGAGGCCTTCGGGGTGCCGTGCCTCGAGGCCTACGGCATGACCGAGGCGTCGCACCAGATCGCCTCGAACCCGCTGCCGCCCGCCTCCCGCGTCTCCGGCTCGGTCGGGCGCGGGGTCGGCGTGCGCATCGGGGTGATGGACGCGCAGGGCCAGCTCCTCACGGTGGGCGCGAGCGGGGAGGTGGTGATCCAGGGGCCGAGCGTCATCGACGGCTACGACGACAACCCCGAGGCGGACGCGCGCTCCTTCACCAACGGCTGGTTCCGCACCGGCGACCAGGGCTTCCTCGACTCGGCGGGCTATCTCACCCTGGTCGGCCGCCTCAAGGAGATGATCAACCGCGCGGGCGAGAAGATCGCCCCGCACGAGATCGACGAGGCGCTCCTGCGGCACCCGGCGGTGGCGGAGGCGGTGAGCTTCGGGGTGCCCCACGATACGTGGGGCGAGGTGGTGGAGGCGGCGGTGGTCCTGCGCGGTGAGGCCACCGAGGCGCAGCTGCTTCGCCACTGCCGCGAGCAACTGGCCGACTTCAAGATCCCGACCCGGCTCCACGTGGTCGAGAGCATCCCCAAGGGCTCCACCGGCAAGATCCAGCGCACCCGCATGCCCACCCTGCTGCGGGGCGCGCCGTGAGGGGCGGGCGATGAAGATCGTCATCGTCGGGGCGGGCGCGACCGGGGCCTTTCTCGGCGCGCGCATGGCCCGGGCCGGCGTGGACGTCACCCTGGTGGCGCGCGGCGCGCATCTGGCCGCCATGCGCGAGCGGGGCGTCGAGGTGCGGGAGGCCGACGAGACCTTCGTGGCGCAGCCGCCATGCACCGACGATCTTTCGGTGGTCACCGGCGCGGACGCGGTGATCCTGACCCTGAAGGCCCACAGCCTGCCCGAGATGGCGCCGCGCCTCGGGCCGCTCCTCGGGCCGGACACCGCGGTGGTGCCCGCCCAGAACGGCATCCCGTGGTGGTACTTCGAGCGTCACGGCGGCCCGCTCGACGGCACGCGCCTGCGCACGGTGGACCCGGGGGGCGTCATCGCGGAGCACATCGAGGCCCGGCGCGTCGTCGGCTGCGTGGTCTATCCGGCCACGAGCCTGGTCGGCCCCGGCGTCGTGGAGCACGTGGAGGGGACGCGGCTCTCGCTGGGCGAGCTCGACGGGACGTCGACCGACCGGTGCCGGGCCATCGCGGGCGCCCTCATCAAGGGCGGGCTCAAGGCCCCGATCCGCCCGCGGATCCGCGACGAGATCTGGCTCAAGCTGCTCGGCAACGTCTGCTTCAACCCGCTGAGCGCGCTCACCCGGGCGACCATGGCCCAGATCGCGACCGACCCGGAGATGCGGCCGATCGCCCGCGCGATCATGGAGGAGGCCGACGGGGTGGCGCGCGCGCTGGGCGTCGAGCTGGCGATCGGGGTGGAGCAGCGGCTCGCCGGGGCGGAGAAGGTGGGGGCCCACAAGACGTCGATGCTGCAGGACGTGGAGAGCGGGCGGCCGCTCGAGATCGAGGCGGTGGTCGGAGCGGTCGTGGAGATCGCCGATCTCCTGCGGCTCTCCCTCCCCCACCTCCGGACCGTCTACGCCTGCACCCGGCTCCTCGACCAGGGTCGCCGGGGTGGCTGAAGCCCCTACTTTGGCTTGGGCGCGAAGAGGGCGCACCAGCCCTTCGGGTTGATCTTGCCGTCGACCATCTTGCAGCTGTTCGGGGCGATGAAGTGGAGGCAGTTGTCACACTCCTGGGCGCCCTTGGGCTTCTCCTGATACTGCACCAGCTTCTGGGCCACCTTCTGCTGCGCGCCGGCTCGGCAGGGGACGCCGGCCAGCACCAGGCCGATGCCGGCCAGCAGCAGGGCCCGACGGGAGGCGCTGGCCTCGGTCTCGGATTTCGTGCTCACGTGCTCAAGCTCCTTTCGAGGATGATCGCACCATCTAATGCTCAAGCGTACCACCCCGGAGCCCGGCGGGACGGCCCGCCGGCCCCCCCGACCCCCCTCACGATGTCCTTGACTTCCAAGACTTCCACCCTTACAACTGAGGGCCAATCGATGGCCGACCCCTGGCCGATGCGCATCAAATTCCTCTCGGTTCCCGTGACGCTGCTGAGTCTGCTCCTGCTACTGAGCGGGTGCGAGACCATCGCGGATTTCTTTCGCCAGCGTCCGCAGGCGCTGCCCCCCGCCTCCGAGCTCTACGCGGAGGGCGAGACCCAGCTCAACAAGAGCCGCTTCGACGACGCGCGCACCGCCTTCCGCAAGCTGGCGGAGCGGCACCCACAGTCGAGCTACGCGCCGCGGGCGCGCTTCCTGATCGGGGAGGCGTACTACCGGGAAGGACAGTTCGACAAGGCCATCAAGGAGTTCGAGGGCTTCATGTCGTTCTATCCCCGCCACGAGATCTCCGATCTGGTCCAGTTCCGGCTCGCCATGAGCTACTACGACCAGATGAAGCCGGTGGAGCAGGACCAGGAGATCACCCGCAAGGCGATGGAGGCGTTCAAGTTCCTGGTACGCGAGTATCCGGAGAGCCGCTACGCCGCGGACGCGCTGGCCAAGGTCGAGATCTGCCGTGGCCGCCTGGCCCAGAAGGAGCTGTGGGTCGCGGCCTATTACATCAATCAGGGCAACCCGGCCGCGGGCCGCCAGCGGCTCGAGAAGGTCGTGAAGGAGTTCCCGCGCACGCTCGTGATCCCCGAGGCGCTCTTCCGCCTGGGCGAGGTCTACCAGGTCGACGGCCGGACCGAGGAATCGCAGCGGATGTTCCGCCAGGCCGCCGACGAATACCCGTACACCGACTGGGGCAAGCGCGCGGCCCAGCGCCTCCAGACCGCCACCAGGTAAGGCTCCCATGCACGACGTCGTCGATCTGCGCTCGGACACCCTGACGCTCCCCACCCAGGCCATGCGGGAAGCGATGGCCCGCGCCGAGGTGGGCGACGACGTGTGGGAGGAAGACCCGACCGTCCGGCGCCTCGAGGAGATCGCGGCCCGACGCACCGGCAAGGAGGCGGCGCTCTTCGTCTCCTCCGGCACCCAGGGCAACCTGGTCTCGGTGCTGGCCCAGACCCGCGCGGGCCAGGAGGTCATCCTCGACGCGGACTCCCACGTGTTCAACTACGAGGGCGCGGGCGCGGCGGTGTTCGGCGGGGTCCAGACGCTGCCGGTCAAGACCGAGCGCGGCTTCCTCACCCCCGACCAGGTGCGCGAGCACATCCGGCCCAGCAACATCCACATCCCGACCACCGGGCTGGTCTGCCTCGAGAACACCCACAACCGCCACGGCGGGACGTGCTGCACGCCGGAGCAGATCGAGGCGGTGGCGGCGGCCGCGCACGCGGCGGGCGTTCCCGTCCACCTGGACGGCGCGCGCCTCTTCAACGCCGCGGTGGCGCTCGGGCGCCCGGTCGCCGACTTCGCGCGCCCGGTCGACTCGCTCACCTTCTGCCTCTCCAAGGGCCTCGGCGCCCCGGTGGGCTCGCTGGTGTGCGGCTCGCGCGAGCTGGTCGCGCGCGCGCGGCGGGTGCGGAAGATGCTGGGCGGGGGCATGCGCCAGGTCGGGGTGCTGGCCGCGGCGGGGCTCGTCGCGCTCGACTCGATGGTCGACCGGCTGGCCGAGGATCACGCGAACTGCCGCCGCCTCGCCGAGGGCGTGGCCCGGCTGCCACGGATCCAGCTCGACCTCGCCACCGTGCAGACCAACATCGCCATCTTCCGGGTGGAGCGGGACGGCGGCGCCGCCGACCTCGTCACCGGCTGCCTGGCCCGCAAGGTAAAGATCCACCAGACCGGTCCCGGCACCATCCGGTGTGTCACGCACAAGGACGTCGACGCCGACGACATCGCACGGGCCCTCGAGGCCTTCCGAGAGATCACGGCGGCCTGGTAGCCGCCGGTACCCCCGTCAGAGGAGGCCGCACCCTATGGCCGATCGCCTGCTGGACGTCAAGAATCTGAAAACGTATTTCTTCACCGACGAAGGGGTGGTGCGGGCGGTCGACGGGGTCGACCTCTACATCGAGAAGGGCGAGACCCTGGGCGTGGTCGGCGAGTCGGGCTGCGGCAAGTCGGTGACCGCGCTCAGCATCATGAAGCTGATCCCCCAGCCGCCCGGCCGCATCGTCGAGGGCGAGATCAATTACAACGGGACCAACCTCGTCACGCTGGCCCCGAACAAGATGCGCAAGATCCGCGGCAAGGAAATCTCGATGATCTTCCAGGAGCCCATGACCTCGCTCAATCCGGTGTTCACGTGCGGCGAGCAGATCGCGGAGGCGATCCGCCTCCACGAGGGGCTCGGCCGGCGCGAGGCGATGGCCAAGACGGTGGACATGCTGAAGCTGGTGCACATCCCGAACGCGGAGCGGCGCGTGAAGGAGTACCCGCACCAGCTCTCGGGCGGCATGCGGCAGCGCATCATGATCGCGATGGCGCTCTCCTGCAACCCGAACCTCCTGATCGCGGACGAGCCCACCACCGCGCTCGACGTGACGATCCAGGCCCAGATCCTCGAGCTGCTCAACGAGCTCAAGTCCAAGCTCCACATGGCGGTGCTCCTGATCACCCACGACATGGGCGTCATCGCGGAGACCGCGCAGCGGGTGGTCGTGATGTACGCGGCCAAGGTGGCGGAGGAGGCGCCGGTCGCCGACCTCTTCAAGGAGCCGCTCCACCCCTACACCCAGGGCCTGCTGCGCTCGATCCCCCGCATCGACCTCGCGGCCACCGCGCGGCGGCGCCTCGAGACGATCCCGGGCACGGTGCCGACCCTCCGCGGCGACATCGCCCCCGGCTGCCGCTTCGCCCCGCGCTGCCCCTTCGTGAAGTCGGTGTGCACCGAGAAGGATCCGGTGCTCAAGGAAGTCAAGCCGGGACACAAGGTGTCCTGCTGGCTGTACTAGAGGACGCCATGCCCGACACCGCACTCCTGCGCGTCAAGAACCTCAAGAAGTACTTCCCGATCCGCGGCGGGCTCTTCTCCCGAGAGGTCGCGCGGGTGCACGCCGTCGACGACGTGACCTTCGACCTGCTGAAGGGCGAGACCCTGGGCCTCGTGGGCGAGTCGGGCTGCGGCAAGTCGACCACCGGCCGCTGCATCCTGCGCCTGATCGAGCCCACCGCGGGCGAGGTGTGGTTCGACGACAAGAACGTGACCACCCTCGACAAGCGGTCGCTGCGGCACCTGCGCCGCGACATGCAGATCATCTTCCAGGACCCCTACGCGTCGCTCAACCCGCGCATGACGGTCGGCTCGATCATCGGAGAGGCGCTGGTCATCCACAAGCTGGCCAAGTCCAAGCGCGAGCGCGAGGAGCGGGTGGTCCATCTGCTCGAGACGGTGGGCCTCAACGCCGATCACCTGCGCCGCTATCCGCACGAGTTCTCGGGCGGCCAGCGCCAGCGCATCGGCATCGCCCGCGCCCTCGCGGTCAGCCCCAAGCTGATCGTGGCCGACGAGCCGGTCTCCGCGCTCGACGTGTCGATCCAGGCTCAGGTCATCAACCTCCTGGAAGATCTGCAGAAGCAGTTCAACCTGACCTACCTCTTCATCGCCCACGACCTCTCGGTGGTCGAGCACATCTCGACCCGGGTGGCGGTCATGTACCTCGGCAAGATCGTGGAGATCGCTCCCGCCAAGGAGCTCTACACGAACCCCAAGCATCCCTACACCGAGGCCCTCCTCTCCGCGGTGCCGATCCCCGACCCCGCGGTGAAGCGCAAGCGCATCCTCCTGGAAGGCGACGTGCCGAGCCCGATCAAGCCGCCCTCCGGCTGCCGCTTCCACACCCGCTGCCCGGTGCGAGTCCCCTCCTGCTCCGAGAACGATCAGGTCCTCAAGCAGGTTTCGCCCGGCCACTGGGTCGCCTGCCAGGTGCGCGCCTGACGGTCGCAGCGAGTTCGAGTTTGGCGAGCCGCAGCCGCAGGCGAGGCGAGCGGATATGAAGAGGGGTCAGGGTTGATAGGTTGGTCCGGCGTCTTCCACATCCTCGCGAGCCCGTTCCGCGAGGACGGCGCGCTCGACACCGCCGGCCTGCCGCGCCTCGTCGAGTGCGCGCTCGCCACCGGCATAACCGGCTTCACCATCCTCGGCATCGCGGGCGAGGCCCATCGCCTCACCGACGAGGAGCGCCGCCGCGTGGTGGAGACCGTCGTGAAGGAGACGCGCGGCCGGGTGCCGGTCGCGGTGGGCGTGTCCGCCTCCGGCACTCATCTGGCCACCGCCTTCGCCCGCATGGCCCGCGAGCACGGGGCCGACGCGCTGATGGTGGCTCCGCCCGCCGGGCTCAAGAACCTGGACGCGGTCGCCGAGTACTACGGCACCGTGGCGGCGGCCACCGGGCTGCCGATCGTGCTGCAGGACGAGCCGGTGACCACCCAGGTCAACATGCCGGCGCCCTTCATCGCCCAGCTCTGCGCCGACCTCCCGGCGATCGAGGCGGTCAAGCTCGAGGAGCCGCCAACCCTGCCGAAGATCACGCGCCTGCGCGCGCTCTTCGGGAGCCGGGTAGCGATCTTTGGCGGCCTCGGCGGCGTCTACTTCTTCGAGGAGCTCTCGCGCGGCGCCGACGGGGCCATGACCGGCTTCCCCTACCCGGAGGCGCTGCGCGCGATCCGCGAGCACTTCGTGGCCGGGCGACGCGACGAGGCGCGCGCGCTCTTCTACCGCTGGCTGCCGCTCATCCGCTACGAGAGCCAGCCCGGCGCGACCCCCGGCACCGCGGTCGGCATCCGCAAGGAGATCCTGCGGCGCCGCGGCTGGATCGCCTCCGCCCTGGTGCGGCCGCCCGCGCCCGCCCTCGACGCGGGCACCCACGCCGAGCTGGGCGAGCTGCTCGCCGCCGTCACCGCCTGAGCGCGATGCCCACCGTAAAGGCCAACGGGGTCCGGCTCTTCTACGAGGAGGCGGGCGCGCCCGACGCTCCACCCGTGGTGCTGATCATGGGCTGGGGCGCCGATCACACCGCGTGGGCGCTGCAGGTGCCGGCCCTCGCCGCCGAGTATCGGGTGATCGCCTTCGACAACCGCGGGGCGGGGCAGAGCGAGGTGGCGGACGCGCCGTACACGATCCCCGGCATGGCCGCGGACGTGGTGGGCCTGATGGACGCGCTCGGCATCGCCCGCGCGCACATCTGCGGCGCCTCGATGGGCGGGATGATCGCGCAGGAGCTCGCGCTCCGGTCGCCCGGGCGGGTGCGGACGCTCCAGCTCCACTGCACCGCGCCCCTCGTCGACGCCTACGCCCACTTCCTGATCGACACGCTGCTCGCGGTGAAGGCGCGCGGCGATCGCGAGGAGAACATCCGCGCGGTCATGCCGTGGATCCTCTGTCGCAAGACCATGGTGGAGCGCCCGGACTTCATCCGCTTCTGGATCGAGCGCGGGATGACGTATCCCTACCCGATCGGCCACGAGGGCCTGTCGCGCCAAGCCGACGCGATACGAAGCCACGATACCCTCGAGCGGCTGGGGGAGATCCGGATGCCGACGCTCATCACCACCGGCCTCGAGGACATCCTGGTCCCACCCGCGTCCTCGCGCGAGTTGCACGCGCGGATCCTGGGGGCGGAGCTGGTCGAGATCGGCGACGCGGGACACCTGCACTTCATCGAGCAGGCAGAGCGGTTCAACGCGGTCTGCCTGGAATTCCTAGAGAAGCACCGCGGGGCCTGAGCCCGCGGCGGAGCCGCCCTCAGCGTCGGGCGGCGGATTTCGCGACGACCGGGCTCGACTCTTCCCAGATGTAGCTGTGGGGGTTCACCGGCTGCCCCTTCACCTGGATCTCGTAGTGCAGGTGCGGGCCGGAGGAGCGCCCGGTGTTCCCGGTGAGCGCCACCGTGTCGCCCCGCTGCACCAGCTGATCGAGTGCGACGTTCAGCCGCGAGAGGTGGCCG
>DASZJM010000234.1:0-7402 GCA_035948165.1 Candidatus Methylomirabilota bacterium | reverse complement strand
CAGCAGCGGCGGGTGCTCCACGTGGGGCACGTCGAGCGCTTCAACGGCGCGGTCCAGGAGCTGCGCAAGATCGTGGAGCGGCCGATCCTCATCGAGTCGCGGCGGCTCGGGCCCTTCGTGCCGCGGGTGCAGGACGACTCGGTGGTGATGGATCTCATGATCCACGACATCGACATCGTGCTCGGGCTGGTGGAGGGCGAGCCGCGCAAGATCACCGCGGTCGGCTCCTCGGTGCACTCGCAGGCCACCGACGTGGCCAACGTGCAGATCGTCTTCGACTCGGGGGCGATGGCCACCATCACCGCGAGCCGCGCCACCGAGGAGAAGATCCGCACCCTCGCCATCACCCAGCCCGACGCCTACATCCTGCTCGACTACTCGCACCAGGACATCCAGATCCACCGGCGCGCGGCCCAGGAGTACACCCTCAATCGCGAGTCCATCCGCTACCGGCAGGCCTCCTTCGTGGAGCACCTCCTCGTCCACAAGGACAACCCCTTGAAGCTCGAGATCCGCCACCTGGTCTCCGCGGTGCGGGCCGCCGAGACCAGCGGGCCGGTGGAGCTGCCCGAGGCGGACGACCTGCGATCGCTGGCCGTCGCGCTGGAGATCGAGCGGATGATCCGCGAGGGCCGGGGCGAGACCGCCTGGCCGGAGGATCTTCCGTGGAGCGTTCGCTCGGCCTGATGGCCGGGGCCGGGACGCTTCCCGGCCGAGCCGCCGAGGAAGCCCGGCGTCACGGCTGGCGCGTGGTGGCCTTCGCCTTCGAGGAGGCCCCCGGCCTCGCGGAGTCCGCCGATCACGTGATCCCCTCCGCGATCACCGACATCCAGGCGGTGATCGCGGGCCTCGCCGCGCAGCGGGTCGAGGCCGCCGTCTTCGTCGGCAAGTTCTGGAAGTCGAGCGCCTTCTCCCAGTACGAGCAGACCGACGCGGCGGGCCGCCACCTCGCCCGGGGCGGCCTCTCCGACGCCGCGCTCGGGCAGATGGTGGTCGCCACCCTGGCCGGCATGGGCATCGACGTCCTCGACCAGCGCGAGTTCCTGGCCCCGTGGCTGCTCCCGGCCGCGACGCTCACCGCGCGCGCACCCTCCCCGGAGGAGTGGAGCGAGATCCGCGAGGGCTTCCGCCTCGCCGGCCGCCTCGCCGACGACGGGATCGGGCAGACGGTGGTGCGCGCGCGCGGCGTCACCGTCGCGGTGGAGGCGGCCGAGGGGACCGACGAGACCATTCGCCGCGGCGGCCGTCTCGCGGGCCCCGGCGCGGTGGTGGTGAAGACGGTGGCCGCCTCCCACGACTATCGCTTCGACGTGCCGACCATCGGCGCCGCCACGATCGAGGCGATGGGGGAGTGCGGCGCCACCGCGCTCGCGGTGCCGGCCGGGCGCGTGCTGCTCGTCGACCGCGAGCCGGTCGTCCAGCTCGCCGATCGGTCGGGGATCGCCCTGGTGAGCGCCGATGACGGCCGCTGAGCCCACCGCGGGCCGTGCCCCGATCATGCTCTCGGCCGGTGAGGCCTCCGGCGACCTCCACGGCGGCACGCTCTGCCGGGCCCTCCGCGCGGTCGAGCCGGGAGTACGCTTGGTCGGGATGGGGGGCGGGCACATGCGGGCGGCCGGGATGGAGGTGGTCGTGGACCCGACCGCGCACGCCGCGGTCGGCACGAGCGAGGCGCTCGGGCGCATCCCGGCCCTCTACCGCGCCTATCGCGCGCTCACGGCCCGGCTCCGCGCGGAGCGCCCGCGCGCGCTCGTCCTGATCGACTTCCCGGAGTTCAACCTCCGCCTCGCGCGCCGGGCGTGCCAGGCGGGGATCCCGGTCGTCTACTTCATCCCGCCCCAGCTCTGGGCGTGGCGCCGCGGCCGTGTCCGGCAAATGGCCCGTCGGGTGAGCCAGGTGCTCGCGGTCTTTCCCTTCGAGCCCGCCCTCTACGAGGGGGCCGGGGTTCCGGTGGATTTCGTCGGCCATCCGCTGCTCGACGTGCTCCCGCTCGACCTGACGCGCGACGAGGCGCGGCGCCGACTCGGCGCCGACCCCGGTCACTCGCTGATCGGCCTCCTCCCGGGCAGCCGGCGCGAGGAGGTCGAGCGGCTCCTGCCTCCGATGCTCGACGCGGCCCGGCGGCTCGCCGCCGCCGACGGCCGGCGCCGCTTCGTGCTGGGCCTGGCGCCCACCGTGCCCGCCGAGCAGGTCGCGGCCCATCTGCGCCACGCCGGGCCGGTTCCGGCGATCGAGGTGGTGGCGGGACGGAGCTACGAGGTGATGGCAGCCGCCGAGGTGCTGCTCATCGCCTCCGGCACCGCCACGCTCGAGGCCGCCCTGCTCGGCACCCCGATGGTGCTCTCCTATCGCGTCTCGCGCACCACCGAGGTCGTCGCGCGCATGCTCGCGCGCGTGCAGTGGATCGGGCTGCCGAACCTGGTGTCCGGCCGTCTGGTGGTGCCCGAGCTGGTCCAGGGCCAGGTGACCGGCGCGCGCCTCGCGACGGAGGCCACGCGGCTGCTCGAGGATCCGGTCGCGGCCACCGCGCAGCGCGCGGCGTTCAAGGAGCTGCGGGTGCGCCTGGGCGAGCCCGGAGTCGGACGACGAGCGGCCCGCGCGGTGCTGGCCACCGCGCGCGCGGAATGAAGATCCCGGCGCCGCTCGCCCTCGGGCTGGGTCCCGCCCTCGGCGCCGTCGCGGTGCGCGCGCTCGTCGCCACGCTCCGCGTGCGGCGCGAGGAGGCGGCGGTGGCGCCGCTCTGGGCTGCCCGCTCCCCCATCATCTATGCGGTCTGGCACGGACGCATCCTGCTCCTGCCCCGGCTCTACGGCCGGCGCGGCAGCCACGTGCTGACGAGCCGCTCCCGCGACGGCGAGCTCGTGGCGCGGTGGATGACCCGCTTCGGGCTGGTGCCGGTGCGCGGCTCGTCGACCCGCGGCGGCGGCGAGGCCCTGCGCCAGCTCGCGCGGGCGCTCCGCGAAGGCGGCGAGGTGGTGGTCGTGCCGGACGGCCCCACCGGGCCGCGCGAGGTCCTCAAGTCGGGCGTGATCGCGCTGGCCCGGCTCTCCGGCGCGCCGATCGTGCCCACCGCGGTCGGGGCCTCGCGCGAATGGCGCCTGGGCTCCTGGGACGAGTTCCGCATCCCGAAGCCCTTCGCCCGCTGCGTGGTGCGCTTCGGCGAGCCGATCCGCATCCCCGCAGGGGCCGACCGCGCCACCCTGGAGGCCACCCGCAAGGACGTGGAGGCCGCGCTCCAGAGCCTGACCTGGCAGGTGGACGCGGAGGCGCGCGCCTGATGTACGCGCTCTACTCGGCCCTCCTCCGGCTCGGCCTGCTCGCGTACCTGCCGGTGTTCCTGACGCGTCGCCGGCGCGCCGGCTACGGCCACGACCTGGCCCAGCGCTTCGGGCGGCTCGGCGACGGGCTGCCCGCCGAGCCCCGCTGCTGGGTGCACGCGGTCTCGGTGGGGGAGTCGGCCGCCGCCGCGCCGCTGGTCGAGGCCATCCATCGGCGCTGGCCCGAGCTGGGCATCGTGGTGAGCACGATCACGCCCACCGGCGCGCGCATCGTGGCGGACCGGCTCGCCGGCACCGCGGTGCACCGCTACTTCCCGCTCGATCTCCCGGGCCCGGTGCGCCGCGCCCTCGAGGCGGCGCGGCCCCGCTTCTTCATCGCCATCGAGACCGAGCTCTGGCCGAACTTCCTGCGGGCGCTCGCGCGGCGACGCATCCCGTCGATGATCGCCAACGGCCGCATCTCCGACCGGTCGTTTCGCCGCTATCTGCGCGTGCGCCGGCTCATGACGCGCGTGCTCGCGGACGTCTCCGTGTTCGCGATGCAGAGCGAGGAAGACGCCCGCCGGATCAAGGCCCTCGGCGCGCCGCCGGAGCGGGTGGTCGTCACCGGCAATCTGAAGACCGACCCCGTGCCGGAGGCGGAGCCGGCCGACGCGGTCTGGCGCGGGCGGCTGGGCCTGGCCGCCGCCGATCGGCTCTGGATCGCGGGCAGCACGCACCGGGGCGAGGAGGCGATCGTCCTCGACGCCTTCCTCCGGGTCCGCGCGCGCTGCCCCGAGCTCGCGCTGCTGCTGGCCCCGCGCCATCCCGAGCGAGCCGGCGAGGTCGAGGAGCTGATCCGCGAGCGCGGGCTCGTCGCGGTGCGGCGGAGCCACCTGCCGGACGGGCGTGCGCCCGGCGCGATCGTCATCCTCGACACGGTCGGCGAGCTGGCCGGGCTCTACGGTCTGGCCGAGGTGGTGTTCGTCGGCGGCAGCCTGGTGCCGATCGGCGGGCACAACGTGCTGGAACCCGCGATGCGGGGGCGGCCGGTGCTCTACGGCCCGCACACCAGCAACTTCCGCGAGAGCGCGGAGGGACTGCAGCGGAGCGGGGGAGGCATCGTGGTCAAGGACGGCCTGGAGCTCGAGCGCGAGCTCGCGCTCCTGCTGGAGGACCGCGAGCTCGCCCGGCGCACCGGCGAGGCGGCGCGGGCCGCCTTCGCGGGCCGCCAGGGCGCGGTGCCCGCGACGATTGAGCTGATCGCCCGGCACCTGTGGCCCGCGCGCGGCGGCGCGGCCGCCCCGTGACCACGCCGCGGCGCGCGCCGGAGGTCCTGCTCCGCCGCTACTGGGAAGATCCCGACACGCCGGTGGTCACGGCGGGCCTCTCCGTGCTGAGCTGGGCCTATCGCGCTGCGATCGCGGCCCGCGACCAGGCCTACCGCTGGGGCGTGCTGCCGACCGGAAGGCTGCCGTGCCCGGTCCTCTCCGTCGGCAACCTGACCCTCGGCGGGAGCGGCAAGACCCCGACGGTGGAGCTGGTGGTGCGCGGCCTGCTCGACATGGGCGCGATCCCCGCGGTCCTGAGCCGCGGCTACGGCCGCGTCACGCGCGGCGTGCTGGTGGTGTCCGATCGCGACGGGATCCGCGCCGAGCCGCGCAGCGCGGGTGACGAGCCGGTCCTGCTGGCCGAGCGCATGAGCGGGGTGCCGGTGGTGGTGGGCGAGAACCGGTACGAGGCCGGGCGGGTCGCGGTCGAGCGCTGCGGAGCCACCGCCCTCGTGCTCGACGACGGCTTCCAGCACCGCACGCTCGCCAAGGACCTCGAGATCCTGGTGGTGCCGGGCCGCGCGCCGTGGGGCAACGCGCGCGTCTTTCCCCGGGGCATGCTGCGGGAGCCGCTCTCCGGGCTCGCCCGCGCCCACGTGGTGGTGGTGACCAACCCCGCGGCCCCCGAGACGGTGGCGGAGGTCACCGCCACGGTGCGCCGCCACCACGCCACCGCCGCGGTGCTGGCCGCGCGCTACCAGCTGCAGGACGCGATCGAGCCGCTCCGCGGCCAGCGCGTCCCCGTCGCCGAGCTGGCCGGCCGACGCCTGCTCGCCTTCGCGGGCCTGGGCTCGCCCCAGGGCTTCGCCGACACGGTAGACGCGGCGGGGATCCGCCGGGTGGGCTTCGTGGAGTTCCCGGACCACCACTGGTTCAGCGCGGGCGATCTCGCGGAGCTGGCGCGTGACGCCCGCGCCGCCGGGGCCCAGGGCCTGGTCACCACCGAGAAGGACTGGGTGCGCCTGCGAAACCTCCCGCCGCCGCCCCTGCCGCTCTGGGTCCTGCCGGTCCGGCTCGTGCTCGAGTCGGGGCAGGAGACCTGGCAGCGCCTGCTCGCGGGCGTCCTCGCGCCCACCGCGACGGGGCGGCCCTACTCGTGAGCCCGCTCGACCTCGATCCGCGCGGCGGCCACATCGTGGTCCGGACCCCGAACTGGCTCGGCGACACCGTGATGGCGCTGCCCACCCTGGTCGTGCTGCGCCGGGCCGCGGGCCTGGCTCGCATCACGCTGGTCGGACGCTGGGCTCCGCTGCTCGCCGGCCAGGGCGTGGCCGACGTGCTGCTCCCGTACCCGCGCCCGCGCGCGGCGCGACGGAATCTCGCGCGGGCCCTGGCCGCGGACCGCGCCGACGTGGCGCTCCTGCTCCCGAGCTCGCTGGAGGCCGCGCTGGCGGCCACCCGCTGGCGCGCCCGGCGGCGGGTGGGCTACGCCACCGACGGCCGCGGCGTCCTGCTCACCGACTCCATGGAGCTGCCGTCGCCGCGCCTGCACCAGGTGGACGAGTACGCCGCGCTGCTCTCCCTCCTGGACCTGGACGGCGCGGAGGCGGCGCCGCGATGGCATCTCCCCGAGTGCCCGGCGGCGGACGCCGAGATCGCGCGCCTGCTCGCGGAGGCCGGGCTCGACGCGAGCGCACCGCTCGTGGGCCTGCACCTCGGCGCCGCCTTCGGCAGCTCGAAGCTCTGGCCGCCCGCCGCGTTCGGCCGCCTCGCGCGTGAGCTGACCGGAAGTGGCCTCTGCCCGGTGCTCCTCGGCACCGCGGAGGACGCCCTGGCCGCGGAGGAGGTGACGCGCGCCGCCGCCGCGCCGCTCGCCTCCCTGGTCGGGCGCGACCGGCCGGCGCTGCTCGCGCGTCTGCTCGCCCGGCTCCGCTGCGTGGTGAGCGGCGACACCGGCGTCGCGCACCTGGCCGCCGCGGTGGGCGTCGCCACCGTGACCCTGTTCGGCCCCACCGACCGGCGTCTCACCGCGCCGCGGGGACGCGGGGCCCGCGTGCTCGACCGGTCGGTGCCGTGCGCGCCGTGCTTCCTGCCCACGTGCCCAATCGATCACATCTGCCTCACCCGGATCGATCCGGAGACGGTGCTGCACGAGGTGAGGCTCGCGGTCGCGTGAAGACGGTCCTCCACACGGAAGCCTCGCCGGGGCTCGGCGGTCAGGAGGTGCGCACGCTCAACGAGGCGCGCTGGACCGCCGAGCGCGGCTGGCGCGTGCTCCTGGCCGTCCAGCCCGACGGTCGCCTGCTCGAGCGGGCGCGGGAGGCGGGCGTCGACGCCGCGGCGATCCGCATGCGCGGGCCGCTCGACCCGCTGGGACTGGCCGCCCTCGTCCGGCTCATCCGGCGCGAGCGTGTCGACCTGGTGCACACCCACAGCTCGATCGACGCGTGGCTCGGCGGTATGGCGGCGCGGCTCTGCCGCGTGCCGGTGGTGCGCACGCGGCACGTCTCGATCGCGATCCGCCGGGGCGTCAACCCGGTGTACCGCTGGCTCGCCGACCGCGTGATCACGAGCGGCGAAGCGATCCGCCAGGTCGTGATCGCGGCGGGGGCGCCGGCCGAGCGGGTGATCGCGATCCCGGCCGGGGTGAACCTCGAGCAGTTCCCCTTCGGCCGCCGCGCGCCCGAGACCGCGCGCGCGCTCGACCTCGGCTCGCCGGTGATCGGATCGGTCGCGATGTTCCGGGGCTCGAAGGGGCACCCCCAGCTCCTGCAGGCCTTCGCGCAGCTCCGCGAGAAGCGGCCCTCCGCCTCGCTGCTGCTGGTCGGCGACGGCATCCGCCGCGCCTGGGTGCAGCAGCTCGCCCAGGCCGCG
>DASZJM010000233.1:0-13096 GCA_035948165.1 Candidatus Methylomirabilota bacterium | reverse complement strand
ACCCGCCGGCCCGCGCGCGGGGAGTGGGCGGTGGCGGAGGTGGTGAGCCATCTGGCCGACGCGGAGATCGCGCTCGCGTTCCGCATCCGGAAGATCGCGGCCGAGCCGCGCTCGGTGCTGGTCGCGTGGGACCAGGATCGCTGGGCCGAGGGTGGCCGCTACCGGCGCACCCCGCCGGGCGAGGCGCTCGCGACCTACACCGCGCTGCGGCGCTCCAACCTCGCGTACGTCGGCCGCCTCGGCGCCGCCGCGCGCCGGCAGCACGGCCGCCACCCGGAGTACGGGCGCCTCACCATCGCGCAGCTCCTGGACCACTGGGCCGAGCACGACCTGATCCATCTCGAGCAGCTCCAGGCCGCGCACCGCCGCCTCGCCGGCCGGGCGTGACGCTGCCGCTGCCGCTCCGCAATCGCCTGGCCGACCTGATCCTCGACGCCCTCCACGACCGCGAGGCGCGCCGCGGCCTCGAGACGCTGGCCGCGGTCTGCGCGGATCCGCGCGCGCTCGGCGCGGAGGCTCCGCCCGCCGCGTTCCCGGCCGATCTGTTCGAGCGCGGGCCGGAGGGCTGGCGCATCCGGTCGGGCTATCGCGAGTACGCGGCGCCCTTCGCGGAGCGGGCCACCCGTGCGGCCCGGGCCCTCGCAGACCGCCCGCTGGCGCCCGCGGACCCGCCGCTCGAGACCGTCCTCGACCACGCCGCGACGCTCTTCGCGGCGGGCCTCTACTTCGAGGTGCACGAGGTACTCGAGCCGCACTGGATGCGGGCGGAGGAGCCGGCGCGACGGGCCCTGCAGGGCCTCATCCAGGTCGCGGTGGGCTACCAGCATCTCGCCAACGGCAACCTCGACGGCGCGCGCGCCCTGCTGCACGACGGCGCCGCGAAGCTCTCGGGGCAGCGCCTGGCCGGACGCGAGCTCGATCGATTCGCGCGCCGAGCCGCCGAGCACGCGCGCGAGCTCGAGGCGGGCGACGCGGAGACCGCGCGCCGCTTCGACTGGAACCGCGTCCCCCTCTTTCCCTGACTCGATCCGCGACTCGACCACCGACCGAAAGGAGCCACCCCATGGATCTCGGACTTCGAGGCAAGACCGCGCTGGTGACGGGCGGCAGCAAGGGCATCGGCCGCGCGGTGGCGCGCACGCTCGCGGCGGAGGGCGCGCGGGTGCTGATCTGCTCGCGCGACGCGGGCGCGCTCAAGGACGCGGCCGCCGACATCGAGCGCGCGACCGGCGGGCACGTCGAGACCCTGGCCGGCGACCTGAGCCGGCACGACGAGGTGAAGCGCGTGGCCGCCGACGCGGTCGCGCGTCTCGGCCGCCTCGACGTCCTGGTGAACAACGCGGGCGCCATCAAGGGCGGCGACTTCCTCACCACGCCCGACGAGGAGTGGCTCGGCGGCTGGAGCCTGAAGCTGCTCGGATACATTCGCATGGCCCGCGAGGTGCTGCCCCACATGCAGCGACAGGGCAGCGGGCGCATCGTCAACGTGGTCGGCGCGGCCGCGCGCAATCCGGCGGTCACCTACATGATGGGCGGCACCGCGAACGCCGCGCTGATCAACTTCACCAAGGCGCTCTCCGATCTGGCCGCGCGCTCGGGGGTGCTCGTCACCGGCGTGTCGCCGGGGCCCGTGAAGACCGAGCGCTGGGACAGCCTCATGGCCCAGCAGGCGAAGGCGGCAAATCAGGACGTGGCGGACTACGTAAGAGAACGTGGTCAAGAATTGCCCCTCGGCCGGATCGCACTCCCGGAGGAGGTGGCCGACGTCGTCTGTTTTCTCGCGTCGGAGCGGGCCTCGTATCTCACCGGGATCACCATCACCGTCGACGGCGGCATCACCCGCGGGGTCTATCTGTAGAGGTTCCTGGCTTATGGATTGCGCACCGTGTAAGCACATAACCTCGTGAAATAAGGAACATTCTTCCGGAAGATTCCCTTGACACCCGATTAGACCGCGATTAGTGTACCGGGCACGCTGCGGGCCTTGCTACGTGGGTCCACGAAGCGGATGGCGTTCCTAGGAGGCGCCGCAGGTGAGCCGGGGGAGGTCACTCGGTCCTAAACGCGGCAGGAGGTTTCACAATGCCTGCAAAGCTCTTCGTCGGGAATCTGTCGTTCCAGGCCACAGAGGAGGACCTGCGGGAGCTGTTCCAGCAGGCCGGGACGGTTGAGTCCGTCCGGATCGTCACCGACCAGTTCACCGGCCGGCCGCGAGGCTTCGGTTTTGTCGAGATGGCGACCAAGGAAGAGTTGGCCAAGGCCATCGAGATGCTGAATGGTCGGCTGTTCCGCGACCGCAATCTCGTCGTGGACGAGGCTCGGCCCCAGCCCCAGCGCACCGGTGGCGGGGGCGGCGGACCCCGTGGCGGAGGCGGGGGCGGCCCGCGCGGTGGGGGTGGCGGGGGCGGCTGGCGCCGGTAGCCTCCACCTGAGGTAGCGACCGCGAGCGAATCGGCCCCGGGGAGCCTGTGCTTTCCCGGGGCTTTTCTCGGTGATACACTACTCATCACATGAAGACTGATCCAGAGAAGGCCTCGGCACCCGCTCCCGCCTTCGTCGGCCGCTTCGGCGAGGTGGTCGACCGGCGTCGGGGTACCAAGTTCCAGGAGCTTAGGTCCGAGAACCTGGTCAACCGCCTGAGCGGCGCCAGCATGCCGTTCGGCTGGACGGTGAACCCGTTCCGCGGCTGCGAGATCGGCTGCCGCTACTGCTACGCCCGCTCGACCCACGAGTACCTGGGGCACGCGGACCCGAGCGAGTTCGAGGAGCGCATCTACGTGAAGCGGGCCGGCGACCGGAAGCTGGCCGCAAGCCTCCTGCGGGCGCGGGAGAGCGGCCAGGAGATCGCGATCGGCACCGCGACCGATCCCTACCAGCCGGCCGAGGGCCGGTTCGCGGTAACCCGGAGCGTGCTCGAGGCGATGGCGCGCGTCCCCGGGCTGCGGATCGGCCTCACCACGAAGTCCACCGGCGTGCTACGTGATCGCGAGATCCTCGGGCGGCTGGCCGGGACCACGGACCTCTGGGTCAACATCTCGCTGATCTCCCTCGACGCCGACCTCCTGCGCGAGATCGAGCCGCGCGCCCCGCGACCGGATCTGCGGCTCGAGGCGCTGCGGGCCCTGGCCGGGCAGGGCATCCGCACGCGCCTCTTCCTGATGCCGGTGCTGCCGCTCCTGACCGACGGCGAGGCGGGGCTGCGCGAGCTGCTCGCGGCCGCGCTCGCGGCGGGGGCGCGCGAGGCGATCAGCCAGGCGCTCTTCCTCCGCACCGAGATGACGTGGCGATTCTTCCTCGACTTCGTCGGCGCGCAGTTCCCGTGGGCGCTCTCGCGCTACCGCGAGCTCTATCCGCGTCCCGGCAACGCGCCCGCCGCCTACCGGGAGGAGATCGAACGGCGGGTGAGGCGGCTCGCCGCCCTGGTCGGCTTCCCCTCGCGCACGCGCGAGGAGCGGGTGCGGGCGGAGGCTCCGGCGCGGCCCCGGCAGCTCGCGATCGAGTGGTGAGGCGCCCCGCCCCTCAGTCGTCGTAGAGGCGGGTCTGCTCGGGAGGCGGGGGCGGCGGCTCGTCCTCCACCACCGGGGCGAGGCCGTCCTGCTCGATGAGCGGGCGGAACTTCTCGTGGAGCTCCTGGAGCTTCGCCACGTAGTAGCCGGTGTTCTCGTCGGGCGCGCCCTCGCTCCACTCCGCGGCGAGCTTGGCCGCCTCGTTCACCTTCACGCGCTTGCCCTCGCCGGTCACGTAGTAGGAGACCTGGTCGCCCGGCTGGTAGGAGCGGGTGGAGGCGAGGGCCAGCTCGTAGGCCGCGCCCACGTTGCGCGAGCCGGCCTGCAGCTTCTCGCGGTACGCGGCGAGGGACTCCTGCAGGGTCTCCGTCTTCATGAACTGCTTGAGGGGAACCCGGTGGGCGAGGAAGTCCTCCTCCCAGCGGCGCACCAGCTCGGGGATCTCGGCGCGCCGCCCGGTCAGCAGGAGGCGGAACATCTGCTCCATCCAGAGCCGCTGGAAGAGCTCGATCCCGCGCGAGCGCAGCCCCGAGCCCTTGATCAGGAGCTTGCCGCGCCCGTCGAGGACCACGTAGTTCTTCATCTTGTAGCTGAGCATCGCCACGTACCGCCCGTCCAGCTCGAGCTGGATCCCCTCGGGCAGGGCTGCGGAGAGATCGGCCACCAGCCGCTCCTCCATGAGGGCGGCGTCCGCGGTGTCGCCCCCGGGCGGGACGAAGTAGATCCCGTCGGTGTCCACCTCGATCACGGTGGCGCCGAGCGCGCCGAGCCGGTCGAGCAGGAGCTGCACGAGCCGGCGGCCTTCCCCGGTGACCTGGTTGGCCACGTCGAAATCGTTCCAGTGGCCCTGCGAGAAGGCGAGGTAGCCGTAGAAGGAGTTGATGAAGATCTTGAAGGTCTGCTGGAGCGCGTTGAGGAAGACGCGGTCCTCCGGGGCGGCGGCCTCCCGGGCGAGCCGCTTGGCCGAGACCCGGAACTCGCGCAGGTCGCGGAGCAGCGAGGCCGACACCGCGAGGCGATCGGAGGCCGGGAACAGGCCCTGGGTCAGCATCAGCGACGGATAGAGCGAGGTCACGTCGACGTGGAGCACGTCGCGGGCCACCCCGCGCTGGAACATGGCGGTGTAGCCGCCGGCCACCCCGCGGCCGCGCCCGGGGCTCGGCACCGCCTGCCGCCGGTGGAGGTACTCGCGCATGAGCAGCGCGTCGATCTTGGTGGCGTTGCCGCGCAGCACGGTGGTCTGGTAGTCGAAGGGCAGGGACTGGGCCTGCACGAAGTAGGGCGGCGACAGGATCGCGGAGAGCCCCAGGGTCTCGATGACGTCGTCGCGCGCGTAGGCCATGAGGCGCGCCGGGTCCTCGCGGAAGATGCGCGGGATCTCCTCGGGCGGCAGATAGGTGCGGTCGGGCGCCGCGATCCCGAAGTGACGGGCCACGTCCTTGAGCCCGTAGGACTCGAGGTCCCGCGCGCCCACGTCGTAGAGCTGGGCCAGGATCCAGGTGTCGACGATATGCCGGCCGGTGACCCCGTAGCGACGGTAGCCGATGGTGCGCTCGGCCACCTGCATGCGCGAGGGGAAGCCGCGCAGCACCGAGCCGTCGCGCCCCCACGCGAGGGGCACGCGGAGCCGACGGGCGCGCGCCTCCAGGTACTCGAGGTCGAAGCGGAAGATGTTGTGGCCCTCGAGCACGTCCGGATCGTGGTCGCGGATGATCCGCGAGCACTCCACGAGCAGCTCGGCCTCGGAGAGCTGGGCCCCGGAGAGCACGGTGGTGAAGCCGGTGGAGTCGGCGATCGCGATCGCGATGATGCGGTCGGACTCCCGCGCCGCGTTGGGGAACTCGAAGCCGGCGCCGGTGGTGACCTCGATGTCGAGCGCCATCCGCCGCAGGTCGCCGAAGGCCATGCCGAGGAACGAGGTCCGGCCCGAGGCGAGCTGGTACTGGTGGCCGGGATCGGCGAGGAACCGGTACGGCGCGTCCGGCGCCCCCGCGCCCTTGCCGGAGGCGCGTAGGCAGTGGTCGCGCGCGCGCAGGGCCTGCGACCACGAGGCGAACTCGGCGAGCCAGCGGTAGGTGCCCTCGCCGTCGAGCGGGGTCACCTCGAGCTCACCCTTGAGCCCCTTCAGCAAATCCGGATCGGCCAGTAGCAGGAAGGGGCGGAAGGGCTCCTCGGTGACCGCGACCCCGTCGGCGCCCCGCGCGTAGACCGTGACGTGGCTCTCCGAGGGCCGGAACGCGAGCAGGCTGCGGGTGCCGGCGTGCCCGAAGAGCAGGGGGTTGTCGTAGAAGGGGAGCGGGATCGAGGTCAATTGAGCAGGCCGCGCAGCCGGTGCAGCTCCCGCCGGGCCGTCACGTAGCGCGGCTCGAGCGACAGCGCCCGCTCCAGCTCCCCGATCGCCTCGCGGATCTCGTGCCGCTTGATGTGCACGCGGGCCCGGTTGAAGTAGGGGTAGTGGCGCGGCTCGTAGCGCGGCGCGTGCTTGGCCCGCTCGAGCCACTCCACCGCTTCCTCCTCGCGACCCATCTCGATCAGATAGGCGCCGATGTCGTTGTAGGGATTCCCGAACTCGGGGTCCACCGAGATCGCGATCTTGCACTGGGCGATCGCCTCGTCGGGACGCCCTTGATGGCTGTAGACCCAGCCGAGGAAGGTGTGGGCCTCCGCGGTAGGGTGGAGCGCGATCGATCGCTGGTAGTGCGCGGTGGCCTCCTCGAGCCGGCCCTGCATGTGCGCCTCGTATCCCTGCTGGAAGTGGCGCTGGGCCTCCGCGCGAATCTCCCGGGACGGATCCTCCGTCATCTAGCCCGCGCTCGCCTCCGCCATGCCCGCCTCCTGGCCCGCATTCTACCGCAGCGTATCGGCCGAAACAGGTATGCTCGGCGGGTGCGCCGCACCATCGCGAGGACGGCAGCAGGGGCGGTCCTGATCGGAGTGTGGCTCGTGGCGGGCTGCTCGAGCCTGCGCGGCGGCCAGGCGGTGCGCTTCGACAACCTCACGCCCGGCGCGCCGCTCACGATCGACGCCACCCTCGTGCTGCCCTCCGGGCCCGGCCCGTTCCCGGCGGTGGTGCAGTTCCACGGCTGCGGCGGCCTCGAGGCTCAGTCCTTCCGCTGGGCGCGGTGGTTCGCCGATCACGGCTACGCGGCCCTGGTGGTGGACAGCTTCGGCGCGCGGCACGTGAAGGGAGACTGCCGCACCGGCCCCGACGAGCCGCCGGTCACCGCGCGCTTCGACGACGCCTTCGGGGCGCTGCGCTACCTCCAGTCGCGGCCGGACGTCCGCGCCGACCGCGTGGGGGCGATCGGCTGGTCGCAGGGCGGTGTCTACGCGATGGCGGTCATCAACGGGCCGAGCCTCGAGCGCGCGCGGCGGCGCGGGGTGGCGCTGCCCGCGGTCGGCTTCGCGGCGAGCGTCGGGGTGTACCCGGGCGGCTGCTTTTCCCTGGTGAAGGAGCAGGTGGTGCGCCCGCTCCTGGTGCTCATCGGGGAGGCGGACGACTGGACGCCGGCCGCCACCTGCCGGGAGATGGTCGCGGCGATGCGCTCGCGCGGCGCCGACGCCACCATCGTCACGTACCCCGGCGCGTATCACTACTTCGACGTGGAGGGCCAGCCGCACGAGGTCCTGAGCCAGGTCGAGAACGACAACCGGGCGGGTGGCTTCGGCGCCACCGTGTCCTACCAGGCGGAGGCGGCGGCCGACGCCCATCGCCGGATCGACGAATTCCTGGCCCGCCACCTGCGCGGGCCGTGACCGCGGGCGCGGCGAGGGGCGTTCCGCGCAAGCCGCGCGTTGCACGGTGCGGCCGGCGCGTGCTAGCGTGAGCCCGGCCGCATTTTCATGGACGCGTCGGTCGAGCTCGTCAAGCATCTGCTCGCCTCGGTGGTGCACATCCACACCGAGGTTCCGTCGTCCCATCCCTCGACGCGCATCCTGGGCGACGAGCGCATGGGCACCGGGACCATCGTCGATCCCGCCGGGCTCATCCTGACCGTCAACTACGTGGTGATGGGCGGGGAGACCATCCAGGTCACCTTCGCCAAGGGCCGGTCCCTGCGGGCGGAGCTGGTGGCCCAGGACTTCGACATCGGGCTCGCCCTGCTGCGGGTCAAGCGCCAGAACCTCCCCGCGGTGGCCATCGGCGACTCCGAGTCGATCGACCGCGGGACGCCGGTCTTCGCGCTCGGCTCGACCGGGCCCCGCGAGCGCCGGGTGGGGGGCGGGCTCGTGACCTACCTGGGCGAGTACGAGGGCTACTGGGAGTACCTGCTCGATCGCGGGATCGTCTCGAGCGCGGCCAACCCCGGCTTCGGGGGCGGCCCGCTCTTCACCATGACCGGGCAAATGGTGGGCGTGGTCTCGCTCAACCTCAACGAGATCGCGCGCTCCTCGCTCGCGATCCCGACCGAGTGCTACCGGCGCAGCCAGGAAGAGTTCATGCGCTTCGGCCGCGTGGTGAGCCGCCCCCAGCGCGCCTGGCTCGGGGTCTTCGCCTCCGCGGTGGAGGAAGGCGTGGTGGTGGCCGGCCTCGTGCCGAACGGCCCCGGGGCGCGCTCGGGCATCCAGGAGGGCGACCTGATCGTGTCGCTCGACGCGCAGGAGGTGCCCACCCGCAAGGAGCTGTACCTCTCGCTCTGGCGCCACGCCCCGGGCGAGAAGATGACCCTCGAGGTGATGCGCGACAACGAGGTCCGCCAGCTGTCCGTCACCGGCGGCGACCGCGCCGACTTCTACAAGCAGAGTTCCTGAGCGCCGGACAGGGAGGCTCCCGATGGATCTGGGCATCAAGGGCAAGACCGCGCTGGTGGTGGCGGCGAGCAAGGGCATGGGCAAGGCGAGCGCGCTCGGCCTCGCCGCCGAGGGCGCGCGGGTGGTGATGTGCGCGCGCGGGGAGGCCGCGCTCAAGGACGCGGCCGCGGAGGTCAAGCAGAAGACCGGCGCGGAGGTGCTGGCCCTGGCCGCCGACGCGAGCCGCGCCGCCGACATCTCGAAGGTGGTGGCAGAGGCCAACCGGGCCTTCGGCGGGGTCGACATCCTGGTCGCCAACGTGGGCGGCCCGCCCCCCGGACCGTTCGAGGCGATGACCGACGAGCACTGGAAGGCGGCCTTCGAGCAGGTCCACCTCTCGACGGTGCGCTTCATCCGAGAGGTCCTCCCGCACATGAAGCAGGCGCGCTGGGGCCGCATCCTCGCCATCCAGTCGAGCTCGGTGAAGCAGCCGGTCGACGGGCTCGTGCTCTCGAACGGCATCCGGCCCGGCATCGCCGGCCTCTTCAAGACCCTCGCGGGCGACCTCGCGCCCCACGGCATCACCGTCAACCTGGTCCTGCCCGGCCGCATCATGACCGACCGCTTCCGCGAGCATCAGACCGACCGGGCCACCCGCAGTGGGGTCACGCTCGAGAAGCAGATGGAGCTCTCCTCCGCCGACATCCCGATGGGCCGCATCGGCACGCCGGACGAGTTCGCCGCGATGGTGGTGTTCCTCGCCTCCGCGCGCGCCTCCTACGTGACCGGCACCGCGGTGCAGGTGGACGGCGGCCTCATCCGGAGCGTCGTCTAGGCCCGAGAGAGACGGCGGACCCCACCCAGTGATCGGGGCCTTGCGGGTCGCGCTGGCGAACTTCCGCGCCCGGCGCGGGATGTTCCTCGCCTCCGGGCTCGCGTTCAACTTCGTGGTCTGCCTCATCCCGCTGCTCTTCTTCGTGGTGTCGGTGGCCGGCTTCGTGCTGAGCCGCCGGGCGGTGATGGAGGCGGTCCTCAACCAGCTCTCCGCCATCGTCCCGGTCTACAAGGACGAGCTGCACCAGAACCTCGCCGCCATCATCCGGAGGCGCCGCCTGAGCGGGCTCCTCGGCACCGCGGTGCTGCTGCTGTTCGCGAGCCAGCTCTTCAACGCGATCCGCCTCGTGCTGAGCGACATCTTCGGGTTCCGGGGCGGGCCCGGATTCCTTCGCGGCATGCTGCGCGACATGGTGATGGTCATGGCGATGGGGCTCCTGTTCCTCGCCAGCATCGTGATCAGCGACGTCTTCGGCTGGCTCAAGATCCTGGTGTTCCAGACCATGGGGGTCCCGACCCCGTGGGTGCGCTCGTGGTCGCTCGCCCTCGCCCTGGCGCTGAGCACCGCCTTCTTCTTCGTGCCCTACCGCTACTTCCCCCACCGCCGGGTGCCGGCCGGCGCGGCGCTCGCGGGCGCGCTGCTCGCCGCGGTGCTGTGGGAGGCGGCCAAGCAGCTCTTCCGCCTCTACATCCTGTCCTTCGGGGTCTACGACCAGGTCTACGGGCCGCTCGGCGTGCTGGTGGCCCTGGCCATGTTCGCCTACTACTCCGGGGTGGTCTTCATCCTGGGCGCCGAGTTCGCGGCCGCGCTGATGAAGGGCGGCCGGGCCTGACCGGTCTGTGCTAGGGTGATGCGGTCATGGCCGACCACCTGCCTCCGCCGCTCTCCGGCGTGCGGGTCCTCGAGCTCGCCCATCTGATCGCGGGCCCCATCTGCGGGATGTACCTGGCCGACATGGGCGCCGACGTGGTGAAGGTGGAATCGCGCGACGCCCCCGACGCGGGACGATCGGTCTATCCCCGAGCGATCCGCAACGGCGAGGGCGTGCTCCACCTCACGGTCAACCGCAACAAGCGCGCGATCTGCCTCGACGTCAAGCAGCCGGAGGGCCGCGACGCCTTCCGGCGGCTCGCCGGATGGGCCGACGTGATCATCGAGGGGTTCCGGGGTGGGGTGGCCGAGCGCCTCGGCATCGACTACGACTCGGTGAAGACCGTGAACCCACGCCTCATCTACTGCTCGATCTCCGCCTTCGGGCCCGACGGCCCGTGGCGCGAGAAGCCCGGCCTCGACTCGCTCGCCCAGGCCCTCGGCGGACTCATGGCGATCACCGGCGAGCCCGACGGCGGCCCGGTGCTCTGCGGGGCGCCGGTGGCCGACACCCTCGGCGGCATGCTCGCGATCCAGGGGGTGCTCACCGCGCTGATCTCCCGCGCCGCCACCCGACAAGGGCAGCGGGTGGACGCCTCGCTCCTCAACGGCATGCTCTTCGCGCACACCGCGCGGCTCTCGGTCTTCCACGAGACCGGCGAGCCGCTGCCGCGCTACGGCAGCGGGCATCCCGAGATCGTGCCGTACCAGGCCTTCGAGGCGGCCGACGGGTGGATCTTCGTGGCCGCGTGGGTCGACCGCCTCTGGCTGCCGTTCTGCAAGGCGGTGGGCCTCGACGCGCTCGCCACCGATCTCCGCTTCGCCACCCGCCAGGACCGGCTCGCGCATCGCGCCGAGCTGGAGGCGATCCTCGCTCCGGTGTTCCGCACCCGGCCGGTCGCCCGGTGGATGGAGACGCTCGAGGAGGCCGACGTGCTCTGCGCGCCGGTCAACGACTATCCGGGCCTGGTGCGGCACCCGCAGGTGGCCGCCACCGGCTTCATCACCGAGCAGGACCACCCGCGCGCGGGCCGCTTCAAGACGGTGGCGACCCCGGTGAAGCTCGAGAAGACGCCGGGCACCATCCGGAGCCCCGCGCCGCTCCTGGGCGAGCACAGCCGGGACGTGCTCGCGGAGGCGGGGTTCACGCCGGACGAGATCGAGTCGCTCGCCGCACGCCGCATCATCTGACAAGAGAGGTGAGGAGATCCCCATGATGCTCAAGGACAAGGTGGCGGTGGTGACGGGCGCCGCGCGCGGCATCGGGCGCGAGATCGCGCTGCTCCTGGCGAAGCACGGGGCCAAGGTGGTCGTGAACGACTACGGCGGGGGCTCCGACGGAGCCGGCGACGCCCGCGGCCCGGCCGACGACGTGGTCAACGAGATCAAGGGGCAGGGCGGGCAGGCCGCGGCCAGCTACGACTCGGTGGCGAGCATGGCGGGTGGCCAGCGCATCGTCCAGGCCGCGCTCGACCACTTCGGGCACGTCGACATCGTGGTGAACAACGCGGGCATCCTCCGCGACCGCATGATCTTCAACATGACCGAGGAGGAGTGGGACGGCGTCATCGACACGCACTTGAAGGGCACCTTCGCGGTAACCCGCGCCGCGGTGCCCCACATGCGGGAGCGCAAGTGGGGCCGCATCATCAACATGACGTCGACCTCGGGCCTGGTGGGCAACATCGGCCAGGCCAACTACGCGGCGGCCAAGCTCGGCATCGTGGGCTTCACCAAGGTGGTGGCGCTCGACATGGCCCGCTACAACGTGACCGCCAACTGCATCTCGCCCTTCGCGTGGACGCGCATGATCGGCACCATCCCCACCGAGACCGAGGCCCAGAAGGCGCGGGTCGAGAAGATCAAGAAGATGGGCCCCGAGCACATCGCCCCGGTGGCGGTGTTCCTCGCCTCCGACGAGGCCAAGGAGATCTCGGGGCAGGTCTTCGGGGTGCGCGGCAAGGAGGTCATGCTCTTCTCGCACATGCGCCCGGTGCGGAGCATCCACCACGACCTCGGGTGGACGCCGGAGCGGCTGGCCGCCATGTTCCCGGGCACGCTCAAGCACCACCTGGCGCCGCTCGACACCTCGGGCCAGTTCTTCAACTACGACCCGATGGTCTGAGCCCCGGCCGAGTCGAGCGCGATGCGCCGCGCTCTCCTCGTGCTCGGCCTGGTCGCAGCACTGGCCGCCCCGCCAGCCGCGGCCGCCGAGCCCGACATCTTGGTCACGGTCGGTGAGGTCACCGACACCAGCGCGGTGGTCTGGGTGCGCGGGGTGGCGTGGGGCGAAGTCACGGTGCGCTACGCGCCCGTGACCCCGGGCGCCGGCCCGACGCCGAGCGCGCGCGGGCAGATCCGGGTGTCCCCGAGCCACAACCTCACCGGCAAGCTCCTGCTCCAGGCGCTCGAGCCGGCCACCCGCTACCGCTACACCATCACCCAGGGCGCGTCGGCGACCGCGGGCGAGTTCGTGACCGCGCCCGCGCCCACCGTGGCGGTGCCGGTGCGCTTCACGTGGAGCGGCGACCTGGGCAGCCGCGGATACTGCCGCAAGCCGGGCGACGTCTTCTCCGTCTTCCGGGCGATGGCCCAGGTGCCGGCCGACTTCTTCCTGTTCGTGGGCGACACCATCTACGCGGATCATGAGTGCGGCGAGCCGACGCGGGTGGCGGGCTACGACTTCGTGGCCCGCCGCCTCGCCGACTACTGGGCCAAGCACCTCTACAACCGGCAGGACGCGGCCGGCCAGGCGTACTTCCGCAACACCTCGGTCTACGCGATCTGGGACGACCACGAGGTGCGGAACGACTTCTCGGGCCCGAGCGAGCCGCTCACCGAGACCGGCCGGCGCGCCTTCATCGACTACTTCCCGGTGCGGCCCCCGAAGGAGGAGCCGGGCCGCCTCTACCGCAGCGTCCGCTGGGGCGCGCTCCTCGAGGTCTTCATCCTGGACACGCGGCAGTACCGCAGCGCGAACACCGACCTCGACGGCCCGAACAAGACCATGCTGGGCGCGGCGCAGCGCCGCTGGCTGATCGACGGGCTCTCCGCGTCGACCGCGGTGTGGAAGGTGGTGGTGTCGAGCGTGCCGCTCTCGGTGCCCACCGGCGGCCGCGCGCACGACTCCTGGAGCAACGCCAGCGCTCAGGGG
>DASZJM010000232.1:0-3390 GCA_035948165.1 Candidatus Methylomirabilota bacterium | reverse complement strand
CGTGAAGCGGCACCGCGACGGCGTCGAGGAGCGGGTGCCGGCCGCGCAGTACCGCGATCGCAACAAGCTCGGCGTCACCCTCGATCTGAAGACCCCGGCCGGCGTCGAGCTCTTCCGCGAGCTGGTGAAGCACGCCGACGTTGTGAGCGAGAACTTCAGCGTGGGCACCATGGAGCGCCTCGGCCTCGGCTATGACGACCTGCGCCGGGTGAACCCCGGCCTCGTGTACGCGTCGATCACCGCGTTCGGCCAGACCGGCCCCTACGCGCCCCAGCGCGGCTACGACATGCTCGCGCAGGCGATCAGCGGGTACATGAGCATCACCGGCGATCCCGACGGGCCGCCCACCCGCTCCGGCCAGTCCATCTCGGACTACTACGCGGGCATGCTCTGCGCGTTCAGCATCGTCTCCGCGCTGCACTACCGGCAGCGCACCGGCCGGGGCCAGCGCATCGACCTGGCCCTGCTGGACAGCCTGGTGGTGGCGCTCGACAACCTCGGCGAGCGCTACACGGTGGGCGGCGAGATCCTCACCCGCGCGGGCAACGTCTCGTTCGCGGGCTCCGCCACCGGGATCTATCCGGCCGCCGACGGCCACGTCGCGGTCGCCGCCTCGGCCAGCAACGCGATCTGGGCGCGCTTCTGCGCGGTCATCGGCCGCGACGAGCTGACGCGCGATCCCGAGTTCGCCACCGCGGCGGCCCGGCGCGACCGCCGCGACCGGATCGCCGCCATCATCCAGGCGTGGACCGGCCCGCGCGCCAAGGCGGAGGTGGTGCGCGTCCTCGCGACGGCCGGCGTCCCCGCCGCGCCGGTCAACAACGTGGCCGAGATGGTCGCGGACCCGCAGGTGCAGGCGCGCGAGATGTTCGTGCAGCGCGACCATCCCGTCTTCGGCTCCCTGACCACCACCGGGACGCCGCTCAAGCTCTCGGAGACGCCCGGGCGCGTCCGCTGGCTGGCGCCAATGCCCGGCGAGCACAACGACGAGGTCTTCGCCGGACTCCTGGGCCACTCGCGCGACGACCTCGAGCGCTGGCGCGCGGAAGGAGTGATCTGAGCCATGGCCTCGAGCGGCGTGGTGATCGTCGGCGGCGGCATCGTGGGAGTGGTCACCGCCTACTACCTGGCCCGCGCGGGCGTCGCCAGCGTCGTGGTGGAGCGCGACGCCATCGGCAGCCACGCCTCCGGCTTCGCCTACGGCGGCCTGAGCCCGGTGACCGGCTTCGGCATCCCCGGTCCGCTCGCCGAGATGGCGCAGGCGGGCATGCGGCTCCATCGCGAGCTGTCCGAGAGCGTGGTGGCGGAGACCGGGATCGGCATCGACTTCCGGGTGCGCCGGTCGCTGGCGCTCGCATTCACCGACGCGGAGGCGCGACGCCTCCAGGGCGCCCTGCCCTGGCAGCAGCAGCCGGGCTACGTCTCGCGCTGGCTCGACGGCGATGAAGCCCGGCGCGTGGAGCCGCGAGTCTCCGAGGAGGCCATCGGCGCGGTCTCGATCGAGGGCGGCGCGGACGTGGAGCCGTATCGCCTCGTGCTCGCCCTCACCCGCGCCGCCGAGGCGCTCGGGGCAAGCGTGCGTCACGGGCGCATCACCGGCCTCCGACGCGAGGGCGGAACCGTCACCCACGTGGTCCTCGAGCGGGGCGAGATCGCCTGCGACACGGTGGTACTGGCCCTCGGCCCGTGGAGCGCGGAGGCATCGGCCTGGCTCGACGTGCCGATCGAGGTGCGTCCCCTCAAGGGCCAGATCCTGCGACTGCGGGCGCCTGGGCCGCCGGTCGCCTGCTCCGTCGGCTGGGGCCACAACTACGCCACCACCAAGCCGGACGGCCTCCTGTGGGCGGGCACCACCGAGGAGGAGGCCGGCTTCGACGAGGAGACGACGCGCGAGGCGCGCGACGAGATCGGCGCCGCGCTGGTGAAGATGATGCCCGCGATGGCCGACGCTCAGGTGGTGCACCAGACCGCCTGCCTGCGGCCGGTGGCCTCCGACGGCCTGCTGCTGCTCGGGCGGGTGCCGGGCTTCGACTCCGTCTACATGGCCACGGGCGCGGGCCGCAAGGGCATCCTGCTCGGCCCGGCGATGGGCCGCGCGGTGGCCGACCTGATCCTGACCGGCAAGAGCACGCTCGCGCTGGACGCCTTCTCGCCCGCGCGCTTCGCCCGGGCGCCGCGCTGATCCCGCCTACTGGTTGCCGGTCGCGCGACGCACCGGCACCTGCACCGGGACCTTCATCGCGCGGCTGATCCGGCAGCCCTCCGCCGCCTCCTGGAGGCGGGCGAGCTGGGCATCGTCGAGATCGCCGTCCACGAGCAGATCTCCCTCGACGCCGGTGATCTGCCCCTGCGCTTCCGTCGCGGTGAGGCGGGCGCGAAGACCGCGCAGCGGCCACTGCTGGCGCTCGGCGAACCGCCGAACGTTGTTGATCCGTCAGGCGCCGATGGCGCTCAGCAGCAGCTCCGCGGGCGAGGGCGCCTCGTCCCCGCCCCCGGCCTCCGGCGGCGCGTCCATCACGATCCGGTGCGGACCCACCGCGGCCTCGATCTTCATGGCCTTCACCCACTCCATCGTCACCGCTCTACCCATGGTCTCCGTCTCCCGTCGTCGGGTGCGGGTGATCAGCGGAAGCGCGCGATCACGTCCTTGCCGTAGCGCAGCACGTCGTCGGGCGTCTTGACCTGCGCGGGCAGGCCCGCGGCGGCGCTGACCGGCACCGCGACACGCGCGACGCCCTGCCGCGCCAGCGTCTCGATCTCGGCGAGGTCGGTCGGCGCGGCCAGCGTGATCTCGATGGCCTTGGGATCGCGCCCGGCCGCCTCCGCGGCGCGGCGCATCTCGTCGAGCAGGCCCGGCGGCGGGGTTCGGGCGGGAAAGTAGCCGTCGCCGAGCCGGCCGGCGCGCCGGGCCGCCGCTACCGTGTCGCCGCCCACCACGATGGGGATGGCGCGCTCCGGCGGGCGCGGCCGGCAGAACACCTGGTCGAACGAGATGAAGCGTCCCTTGAAGGTCGCGCACTCCTGGCTCCAGAGCGCGCGCATCGCGGCCACGTACTCGTCGGTGCGCGGCCCGCGATCGTCGAACGGCAGCCCGAGGGCGGCGAACTCCTCGGCGAGCCAGCCCACGCCGATGCCGAGCAGCACCCGGCCGCCGCCGGCCAGGTGATCGAGCGTCGCCACCGCCTTCGCGGTGACCACCGGGTTGCGCTGGGGCAGGATGAGGATCGCGGTGCCCAGCTTGATCGTGCGGGTGGCGGAGGCGATGTAGGCCAGCCAGATCAACGGGTCCGGGATGGGATAGTCCTCGAGTCCCGAGCCCATGCGCCCCGAAGGTGAATATGGATAGCGCGACTGGTAGCCCTGGGGCACCACCACGTGCTCCACCGTCCA
>DASZJM010000231.1:0-13684 GCA_035948165.1 Candidatus Methylomirabilota bacterium | reverse complement strand
GAGATCTGCCCCTTCGCCTGGTCGAGGAACGCCTCCGACCGCTCCTGTACGGTCCGGAGCAGCCGATCGGCCGTTTCCCGGGCCGGTCCCGCATTGCCCCTGACGTACTCACTGATCGGTTCACGGTACTTCCACACCAGCAGGCCGGTGATCGCGGCAACCAAGACTCGTCCGAACATGTCATCCCTCCCTGAGATTCGTTCGCGTGATACCAGAGTGAGCATCCACCATGCCAAAGCCCCGCGGGCATGCCAAAGCGTGCAGCGCCAGGCGAGTCGTTGCGCGGCGGCACGTCGCTTGCTCCAATGGACGCGGATGAATCGCCTCGCCATCGCGCGCGCGCTCAGCGAGACCGCGGATCTGCTCGCCCTCACCGGACGCGAGCCGTTCCGCGCGAGAGCCTACGAGCGAGGGGCGCGCGTGCTCGAGCGGCTCGGCGACGCCGACTTCGCGCGCCTTGTCGCCGAGCGCCGCCTGACCACCCTGGCCGGAATCGGGCAAGGCCTGGCCGCGGTGATCGGCGACCTCGCCGACGCCGGCCGCTCGGAGACCCTCGAGAAGGTCCGCCACGGGCTGCCCGCCGGCGCGGGCGAGCTCGCTCGCATCCCCGGCCTCGGCCTCCGCAAGATCCAGGCCCTCCACGACGCGCTCGGCGTCGAGACGGTCGAGGCCCTCCGGACCGCGTGCGAGGCCGGCCGGGTCCAGAAGGTCCGCGGGTTCGGCGCGAAGACCGAGCGCCGCATCCTCGAGGCGATTGCCACCCTCGAGGCCGCGCCTTCCGGCGACGCCCCCGCCCCGAGCCGCGTGCTGCTGCCGCACGCCCTCGACGTGGCCGGGCGCGTGCTTGCCCATCTGCGCGCGCTCCCCGGCGTGACCGCGGCCGAGGTAGCCGGCGATCTGCGCCGTTTCACCGAGACGGTGAATCGGCTCGTCGTCGTGCTCGCCGCCCGCCGCCCGGAGGCGGCGCTGGAGGCCGCGCTCGCATCTCCGCTCCTGGTCTCGGGCGGCGTCCGCGACGGGCTGACCGCCCGCGCCACCCTGGTCACCGGCCTCACTTTCGACCTGCGCGTCACCACGCCGGATCACTGGGCGGCCGCGCTGCTGGCCGCCACCGGCTCCGACGCGCACCTGGCCGCGCTCGTGCCGCTCGCCCGCGCACGCGGCGTCGATCTGGCCCGCGCGCCCGGCGGAGACGAGGCCCAGCTCTACCGGCGGCTCGGCCTGCCCTACATCCCGCCCGAGCTGCGCGAGGGCGAGGGAGAGGTCGAGGCGGCGCGCGCCGGCACCCTGCCCGACGACCTCGTCACCCTCGAGGACGTGCGGGGCCTGGTCCACTGTCACACCGTCTACTCGGACGGCCGCCACACCATCGAGCAGATGGCGCGCGCCGCCGACGCGCTCGGCATCCGCTACCTCACCATCACCGACCACTCGCCGACCGCGTCCTACGCCCACGGCGTCGAGACGGACCGCCTCCGCGCGCAGTGGGACGAGCTGGCCCGGGTGCAGGAGACGGTGTCGGTGCGTCTGCTGCGCGGCACCGAGTCGGACATCCTGGCCGACGGCGCGCTCGACTACCCGGACGCGATCCTCGAGCAGCTCGACGTGATCATCGCGAGCATCCACGCCCGCCACCGCATGGACGCGCCCCGCATGACCGAGCGCATCGTGCGGGCGATGCGCCATCCGTGCTTCAAGATCTGGGGCCACGCCCTCGGCCGCCTGATCCTCTCCCGCCCACCGATCGCGGTCGACCTCGAGCGGATCCTCGACGTGATCGCCGAGTCGCGGGCCGCGATCGAGATCAACGGCGACCCGCACCGGCTGGATCTCGAGCCGCGCCTGGTGCGGCGCGCCCGCGAGCGCGGCATCCCCTTCGTCATCTCCACCGACGCCCACGCCACCGGCGAGCTCGCCAACCTGCGCTACGGCGTGGCCATGGCCCGGCGCGGCTGGGTGCGGCGCGGCGAGGTGCTCAACACGCTGGACGTCGACGCGTTCCTCCGCGCGGTCTCGCCGCGTGGCGCGCGGGCGGCGCGCCGCGCCGGGCGGGCGAGGCAGCCGGCCGTCCGGTGAGCGCACCCGCGCGGGTGTTCCTCCTCTCCCCCGCCCACTGCGGCGGGGAGCGGGCGCGCCTGCTGTTCCGCGACGCCGCCGCCTTCGACCTCGCCCTCCGCGTGCGACGGGCGCCCGGCGTGCCGCTCGGCGAGGTGTTCTCCTTCCTCAGCGGCCTCTACTTCCGCGGCAAGCTCGCCTACGCGGAGGCCTTCGCCGCGCCGCCCGCCGGGCTCACCGGCGTCTACGTGATCACCCCGAGCGAGGGACTGCGGCCCGCCGACGAGCTGGTCGACCTGGCCCGACTCCGCGGGTTCGCCCAGGTCGACATCGACGCGGATGACGCGCGCTACCACCGGCCGCTGCGGCGGGACGCGCGCCGCCTCGCCGCGGCGCTCGGCCCCGGCGGCGAGGCGGTGCTGCTCGGCAGCGTCGCCACCGGCAAGTACGTCGATCCGCTCACCGAGGCCCTCGGCGACCGTCTCCGCTTCCCCGGCGACTTCGTGGGGCGCGGCGACATGAGCCGGGGCGGCCTGCTCCTGCGCTGCGTCCGCGCGGGGCGCGAGCTGGTCTACGTGCCGGTGGCGGGGGCGGTGCGGCGGGGCAGCCGGCCGGCCCGCCTCGAGCGGCTCCGGTGAGCCCGCGCGCGCAGCCGAGGCGGCGCGCCGCGCGACCCGCCGCGCCCGCGACCGCGCGACTCCTTCCGCGCGACGCCAACACCGTCGAGGCGCGGGTGGCCGGACGCGCGGTGACGCTCACCAATCTCCGCAAGCCCTTCTGGCCGGACGAGGGGCTCGCCAAGCGCGACCTGCTCCAGTACTACTTCGACCTGGCGCCGGTGCTGCTCCCGCATCTCACCGACCGGGCGATGGTGATGAAGCGCTACCCGAACGGGGCGGGCGGGCCGTTCTTCTTCATGAAGCGGGCGCCCTCGCCGCGCCCCGACTGGATCGAGACGTGCGCCATCGAGCACGCCTCGAAGAGCGTGATCGACTTCCCGATGGTCCAGGACGTCGCCTCCCTGCTCTGGGTGATCAACCTGGGCTGCATCGACCTCAACCCCTGGTACGCCCGCTGCGACGACACCGACCGGCCCGACTACCTGCACTTCGACCTCGACCCGGTCAAGGGCGCGGGCTTCGAGGAGGTCCGCCGGACCGCGCTCGTGTTGCGGGAGGCGCTCGACCACCTCAAGATGCCG
Source organism: Candidatus Methylomirabilota bacterium (assembly GCA_035948165.1). Classification (GTDB taxonomy): domain Bacteria; phylum Methylomirabilota; class Methylomirabilia; order Rokubacteriales; family CSP1-6; genus CAMLFJ01. Next base: position 10,428 of record DASZJM010000231.1, on the reverse strand, counting down.
AGCTATCCCAAGTCCACCGGCTCGCGCGGCATCCACGTCTACGTGCCGATCGTGCGGGGGCCGACCCAGAAGCAGGTCTGGAGCGTGGCCAAGGCGGTGGCGCAGGCCCTCGCAGTGGCGCGGCCGGCCCTGATCACCGCGGAGTACCGGATCGCGAAGCGCCCGGTGGGGCGGGTGCTGGTCGACTACAACCAGAACGCGTGGGGCCGCACGCTGGCCTCGGTCTACTCGGTGAGGCCACGGCGGCGCGCGCCCGTGTCCGCGCCGGTCACCTGGCGGGAGGTCGAGCGCGGCTTCCGCATCGAGGACTTTCGCATCGACAACATGGCCGCCCGCGTCGCCCGCCTGGGCGACCTGTGGAAGCCGCTGCTGGCCCGCGCCGGCCGCTACCGGCTCGAGCGCCTCCTGTGAGCCTGCCGCTCCGCCCGCCCTACGCGCCGATGGAGGCGCGGCTCGTCGACCTGATTCCAGCCGGCCCGGGCTGGCAGTACGAGCCCAAGTGGGACGGCTTCCGCTGCCTGGCCTTCCGCGATGGAGAGGGGATCGAGCTGCAGTCCAAGAGCCGGCAGCCGCTCGCCCGCTACTTCCCGGAGGTGGTCGAGCATCTGCGCTCGCTCGCCGCGCGCGCCTTCGTGCTCGACGGCGAGATCGTGGTGCCGGTGGACGGGCGCCTCTCCTTCGACGACCTGCTCCAGCGCATCCATCCCGCCGCGAGCCGGATCGAGCGGCTCGCTCGAGAGCGGCCGGCGGTGCTCATCGTCTTCGACCTCCTGGTGGACGCGTCGGGCCACTCGCTCGTGGCGCGGCCCCTCCGCGAGCGGCGGCGGCTCCTCGAGGCCTTCGCGGCCCGGCAGTTCGGCGGCCGCGACGACATCCGCCTCTCGCCCGCCACCCCGGACGCGGGGCAGGCCCGCGCCTGGCTCGACCTGGCCGGCGGCACCCTCGACGGCATCGTGGCCAAGCGGCTCGACCTGCCGTATCAGAGCGGGGAGCGCACCGGCATGCAGAAGGTCAAGCGCCGCCGCACCGCCGACTGCGTGGTCGGGGGCTTCCGCTTCGCGGCGGGCTCGCGCGTGGTGGGCTCGCTGCTCCTCGGGCTCTACGACGGCGACGGGCTGCTCCACCACGTGGGCTTCACCGCGGGCTTCCCCGCCGCCACCCGGAAAGCGCTCCTGGCCAAGCTCGAGCCGCTGATCGCGCCGCCCGGCTTCACCGGCCGCGCGCCGGGCGGGCCCAGTCGGTGGAGCACCGAGCGCTCGGGCGAGTGGCAGCCGCTCGCCCCGCGGCTGGTCGTCGAGGTCAGCTACGACCACTTCACGGGCGACCGCTTCCGCCATGCCACCCGTTTCCTGCGCTGGCGCCCCGACAAGGCGCCGCGCCAGTGCACCCTCGACCAGGTCGCGCCTAGTAGCCGCGATCCCGGTCTACCAGGTTCAGCATCGGCTCCCCGGCGAGGTAGCGGCGCAGGTTCTCCGCGAAGAGCACCGAGCACTTCTCGTCGTAGCTCGGCAGGAAGCCGGAGACGTGCGGGGAGAGGATGACGTTGTCGAGCCCGTAGAGCGGATGGCCGGCGGGGGGCGGCTCCTGCGCGAAGACGTCGAGTGCCGCCCCCGCGATCCACCGCTCGCGCAGCGCGCGGGCCAGCGCGGGCTCGTCCACGCTCGCCCCGCGCCCCACGTTGATGAAGTAAGCGCTCGGCTTCATGCGCCGGAGCGCGGCCTCCCCGATCAGCCCGCGCGTCTCCGCGATCAGGGGCGCGCACAGCACGACCACGTCCGCGCGGGCCAGCAGCGAGTCGAGCTGGGCGGGGCCGAGCCACTCGGCGGGCAGCCGGCCCTCCGGGTCGCCGGTGCCGGGCAGGCAGTACCCCTCGTCGGCGCGGCGCGAGGGGTCGCGCTTGAGCGCCAGCACCGTCATCCCGAAGGCGGCAGTGGCGATGCGGGCCAGCTCCCGCCCGATGCTCCCGTAGCCGATGACGCCGAGGGTGGCGCCACGCACCTCCGAGGGCACGAAGAGCGGCCAGCGCTGCTCGTCGGGCGGCCAGCCACCGCGACCCTGCCACTCCACCATGCGCGGCACCCGGTGGGCCAGGGCCAGGAGCATGGTCACCGCGTACTCCGCGATGGTCGCGGCGTGCACGCCGCTGGTGGTGGTGAGCGGCAGCGTGGTGTCGGTGTAGAGCGGGTGGTCGGCGAGGGCGTTCACCCCCGCCATGTGCAGCTGCACCCATCGCAGCGCGGGAGCGCGGGCGAGGTCGCGAGGCGGGGCCCCCGCGTACAGGACGTGGGTCTTGGCGTAGTCGGCTGCGTCCGCGTCGGCCTGGGAGACCGAGATCTCGGGGGACACCGCCCGCAGCCGGTCGAGCTGCGTCGGGTCGAAGCGCATGGTCACGAGGACGTTGAGCATGCCCGCCATCCTAGCCTCTCTCCGCCCCGCGGGCGAGCCCGCCACCCCTTTGACTTGCCCCGCGCGGTCGGATACCCTCGCCGTGCTCAGCCACCGGACGAAGGCGCGCCGCGCCACTCAACGAGGAGGCCCCATGCTCCACTGGATCAAGCGGATCGGCTCCACGCTCCTGGCCCTGGTCTTCACCCTCTCCACCGGGACCGCCTACGCCCAGGGGACCATCAAGATCATGTACACCGATCCCCTCTCGGGCCCCTTCGCCCAGGTCGGGGATCAGAACCTGCAGCAGTTCAAGTACATCATCGACTACATCAACGGCCGCGGGGGCGCCCTCGGCAAGAAATTCGAGCTGGTCTCCTTCGACAACAAGTCGCAGCCGTCCGAGGCCCTGCTCGCGCTCAAGTCGGCGACCGACCAGAACATCCCGGTCATCATGCAGTGCTCGGGCTCCAACATCGCGGCCGCCCTCATCGAGGGCGTCGACAAGCACAACGAGCGGAACCCGACCAACCGGATCGTCTACGTCAACTGCGGCGCGGTGGCCACCGAGCTCACCAACGAGAAGTGCAGCTTCTGGCACTTCCGCATGGACGCCCACGTGGGCATGAAGGCCGAGACCATGGTGCGCGCCCTGCCCAAGGACATCACCAAGGTCTACCTGCTCAACCAGGACTACCTCTTCGGCCAGTCCGTGCAGCGGGACATCAAGAGCTTCCTGGGCAAGCTCCGACCCGACGTCAAGATCGTGGGCGACGAATTGATTCCGCTTGGCAAGGTGAAGGACTTCTCCCCCTACGTCACCAAGATCAAGGCCTCGGGCGCGCAGGCCCTGATCACCGGCAACTGGGGCCCGGACATGACGCTCCTGATCAAGGCGGGCATGGACACCGGCCTCGACATCCGTTACTACACGATGTACGCGCACCTGGGCGGCGGCGCCACCGCGATCGGGCCCGCCGGCAACGGCAAGGTGCGCTCGGTCATGGCCTTCCACGAAAACATCGCGGTGGAGACGGGCAAGACCGACACCGAGGGCTGGACCCGCCAGTTCCGCTCCCAGCACGACTTCGACTTCTACGCGGCCGGCTTCCGCACCATCTTCGAGTTCCTCCAGGCCGCGATGAACAAGGCCGGCTCCGCCGACCCCCTGAAGTTCGCCCAGGCCCTCGAGGGGCTCACCATCACCGACATGCTCGGCCACCAGGTCACGATGCGGAAGCCCGACCACCAGATCCTGAGCGAGTACTTCGTGGGCGTGTTCACCAAGGGCGTGAAGTACGACTCGGAGAAGACCGGGCTCGGCTGGAAGACCGAGACCACCGTCCTGCCCAAGGATCTCGACCAGCCCAACACCTGCAACATGAAGCGCCCGACGTCGTAGGCCTCACTCAAAACAGCCCCTCACCCCGGCCCTCTCCCCTCTCCCCCAACCCTCTCCCCTTCGGGGAGAGGGCAGGGTGAGGGGGCGAGGGTGCAGGTGTGAGACGGCTCTTTCATATGGAAGTCCTGCTCGTCTCCCTCCTCAACGGCCTGGTCTACGGCATGCTGCTCTTCATGCTCGCGAGCGGGCTCACCCTCATCTTCTCGATGATGGGGGTGCTCAACTTCGCCCACGCCAGCATGTACATGCTGGGCGCCTACTTCGCCTACTCGGTGAGCCGACTGATCGGCTTCTGGCCCGCGCTGGTGATCGCCCCGGCCCTGTGTGGGATCCTGGGCGCCCTCATCGAGATGTACGCGCTCCGCCGCGTGCACCGGAACGGCCACATCGCGGAGCTGCTCTTCACGGTCGGGCTCGCGTTCATCATCGAGAAGGCGACCCAGATGGCGTGGGGCCTCCTGCCGGTGCCCTATCGCGTGCCCCCGGTGCTCGACCGCGCGCTGTTCCACGTCTACGGCTCGAACTTCCACGCCTATCGCGCCTTCATGCTGCTGATCTCGGTGCTGATGTTCGTCGCGATCTGGCTCCTGCTCACCCGCACCCGGATCGGCCTCGTCATCCAGGCCGCGCTGACCCACCCGGAGATGGTGGGCGCCCTCGGCCACAACGTCCCACGCGTCTTCACCATCGTCTTCGCGGGCGGCTCGGTGCTCGCCGGCCTCGCGGGGGTGATCGGCGGGAACTACCTGGTGACCGAGCCCTCGATGGCCGCCACCATGGGCCCGATCGTGTTCGTGGTGGTAGTGTTCGGCGGCCTCGGCTCGCTGGCCGGCTGCTTCATCGCCTCGCTGATCATGGGGCTCGTGCAGACCTTCGCGGTGGTGCTCGACGTCTCCTTCGCGGACCTGCTCGCCCGGCTGGGCGTCACCGTCACCTCGAGCACCCCGCTCGCCGAGGTCCTCACGATCCCCCTGCCGCGGGTGGGCGCGCTCCTGCCGTACCTGATGCTGATCCTCGTGCTGCTGATCAAGCCGCGCGGGCTCATGGGCACCCGCGACACATGAGCGAGGGCGTGGTCGGCACCACCGCCGCACCCCTGGCGGCCGGCCGCGCCGGCGGCCTCCTGCGGCGCCAGTGGCCCTGGCTCGCGACGCTCGTTTTCGCCCTCGTCGTCCCCTGGTTCTTCTACGATTGGACCACCGGGCGGCACTCCGGCTTCGTGGTCGCGATGCTGAGCCAGATCGGCATCATGGTCATCTTCGCGCTCAGCTACAACATGCTGATGGGCCAGGCCGGGCTGCTCTCCTTCGGCCACGCGGTCCTGCTGGGCCTGGGCGGCTACGTCACCGCGCACGTGATCACCGCCTCCAAGGCGGGCAGCGTCCCGCTGCCGCTCGAGGTGACCCCGCTCGTGGGCGGGCTCGGCGGCCTCTTCTTCGCGATCGTCCTCGGCTACTTCGCCACCAAGCAGCGCGCCACCGCCTTCGCGATGATCACCCTCGGCATCGGGGAGCTGATCACCGCCTGCGCCCTCATGTTCCAGACCTTCTTCGGGGGCGAGGGCGGGGTGAGCACCAACCGGATGACCGGCCACAGCCTCTTCGGCCTCGCCTACGGCGCGTCGATCCAGGTCTACTACCTGATCGTGGCGTGGACCGCGATCTCGATCGTGCTGATGCTGCTCCTCACCCGCACCCCGCTGGGCCGGATGGCCAACGCCTGCCGCGACAACTTCGAGCGCGCCCAGTTCGTGGGCTACGACCCGCGGCTCGTCCGCTTCTTCCAGTTCGCGCTCTCCGGCTTCTTTGCCGGCATCGCGGGCGCGCTGTACACGCTCACCTACGAGATCGTCACCTACGATACGGTCGCCGCGTCCATGTCCGCCAACGCGCTGCTCATGACCTACATCGGCGGGGTCGGGGTCTTCGCGGGGCCGGTGATCGGCGCGGTGCTGATCGTGCTGCTGCAGAGCTGGGTGAGCCTGCTCTCCAACTCGTGGCTCGTGTACGCGGGCGTGCTCTTCATCCTCATGGTCACCTTCGCCCCCGGCGGCATCGGCGGCCTCGTGATGATGCACCAGCCGATCTGGCGGGCCCGCCGGCTCGGCCGCCTCGCCGGCCCCTACCTCCGGCTCCTGCTCCCTGGCCTCCTGGTGGTGGTCGGCTTCGTGCTGGTGGTCGAGCTGTGCTCGTTCCTCACCATCGGAGCCGCGCAGGGCAAGAGCTTCACCCTGTCGCGCGTCACCATCGAGCCGCGCACGCCCCTGCCGTGGGCGGTGGCCGCGGTGCTGCTCGTCGGCGGCGGTCTCTGGCTGCGCCGCGCGGCGGGCGGGTTCGCGACGGCCTGGCACGCGGTGGTGGCCGAGATCAAGGCGGCGGGGATGAGCGCGTGACCGCCCCCGCCCTGCGCCTGATCGACGTGGAGAAGAGCTTCGGTCCCACCGCGGTCATCATGGGGGTGAGCCTCGACGTGACCACCGGCTCGCGCCACGCCATCATCGGGCCCAACGGGGCGGGCAAGACCACCCTCTTCAACCTGGTCAGCGGTCGCTTTCCCCTCTCCGCCGGCCGCATCGAGCTGCACGGCCGCCGCATCGACGGGCTGGACCCGCACGAGATCACCCGGCGCGGCCTCTCGCGCAGCTTCCAGGTCACGTCGATCTTCTCCCGCATGAGCGTGTTCGAGAACATCCGCTGCGGGCTCCTCTGGTCGCGGGGTTATCGCTACTCGTTCTGGCACCTCCTGGGCCGTGAGCGGGCGCTGAACGCGGCGGCGGAGCGGCTCCTCGCCGACGTGAACCTCGAGGCGCGCCGCGATCTCCCGGCCGGGCTCCTCTCCTACGCCGAGCAGCGTGCCCTCGAGATCGGCATCACCATCGCGGGCGGCGCCGATACCGTGCTCCTCGACGAGCCGACCGCGGGCATGAGCCGCAGCGAGGCCGACCACGCGGTCGCCCTCATCCGGCGCATCACCGCGGGCAAGACGCTGGTGATGGTCGAGCACGACATGAGCGTGGTCTTCGACCTCGCCGACGTGGTGACGGTGCTCGTGTACGGCCAGGTCATCGCCTCCGGGCCGCCGGCCGAGATCCGCGCGAACCGGGCCGTACAGGACGCCTACCTCGGGGCCCCCGTCGAGACCGGGATCGCCTGATGCTCTCGGTGCGCGACCTGCACGCCTACTACGGCAAGAGCCACATCCTCCAGGGTGTGAGCCTGGAGGTGGGCGGCGGCGAGATCGTGAGCCTGCTCGGGCGCAACGGGGTCGGCCGCTCGACCACGTGCAAGGCGATCATGGGCCTGGTGGAGCCGATCGGCGAGGTGATCTGGAAAGGGCAGAGCCTGGCCGGCAAGCGCGCCGACCTCATCGCCCACGCCGGGATCGGCTACGTTCCGGAGGACCGCCAGGTCTTCCCCACCCTCACCGTGCGCCAGAACCTCGAGCTGGGGCTCAAGCAGGCCGGGCGCTTCGGCCGCTGGTCCTTCGACGACATGTTCGAGCTCTTCCCTCTCCTGCGCGAGCGCCAGCACAACATCGCGGGCGTGCTCTCGGGGGGCGAGCAGCAGATGCTGACGATGGGCCGTACCCTGATGGGCGACCCGGAGCTCGTAATCATCGACGAGCCCACCGAGGGGCTCGCGCCCATGCTGGTGACCCAGGTGGGCCGCTTCCTCGACGAGATCGCGCGCCGGGGCGTCTCGATCCTGCTCGTCGAGCAGAAGCTGACCATCGCGCTCAAGATCTCGCACCGGGTCTACGTGATGGGCCACGGCCGCATCGTGTTCGAGGGCACGCCGGCCGCCCTGGCCGCCAACGTCGCGGTGCGGAAGGAGAACCTCGAGGTATGAAGACCCCCCGCAAGGGATTCCGACAGATGGTGGACGAGGCCAAGTCCCGCATCAAGACGATCAGCCTCGAGGAGGCCAAGCAGCGCCTCGGGAGCGACCGGGTCGTATTCGTCGACCTTCGAGACGTCCGCGAGCTGGAGCGGGAGGGCATGATCCCGGGCGCGTTCCACTGCCCGCGCGGCATGCTCGAGTTCTGGATCGACCCGGACAGCCCCTACCACAAGGACGTCTTCGACGCCGACAAGGAGTTCGTCTTCTACTGCAACGGGGCGTGGCGCTCCGCCCTCGCTGCGGACGTGGCCCAGCAGATGGGCCTCGAGTCCGTCGTCGAGATGGACGGCGGCTTCTCGGCGTGGAAGAGCAAGGGCTTCCCGGTGGCGGAGCGCCCCAGCAAGAAGGCCTAGAGCCGCGTCCTCGGCCCCGGCGGGAGCCGCGAGCGCTCCACGTCCGCGTCCTGGTCGCCGTCGCTCTCCGCCGACTCCGACGCGACGATCTCCACCACCACGCCGGTGCCCGGCACGAGCCGGATGCTCTTCAGCATCACCTCGTCGAGCCCCATCGCCTGCGCGCCCCGCACCGCGCGGCGCAGCGCGCTCGCGGCCGCCGCCTCCACGCCGGCCTGCCCGTCGTCCTCCACCACCGGGGCCACCGTCACGATGGAGGCCATGCTCGCCGCGGCGCGATCGACGCCCACCGCCGCGGTCGCTCCCAGCACCAGTCCCACGATCACGAGCCAGCGTGTCATCGGCATCTCCCTTCCTGATCTCTCGCCGTCCGGATCAGGCAAGGAGCGTGCCCGAGCTTCCGCCTTTGCGAGCGTGGTACGATTCGACCCATGGCGAACCGGAGCGACAACGAGCCGAACGCGGACGAGCAGCCCGAAGTCCTGCCCATGCTCCTGCCCGGCAACGCGCCGGGGCCGGTCATCGAGCAGCCCGCCAAGCTGATCCGCATCGCCTCCATGATCCGCGAGCTGCTCCAGGATGTGCGGCAGTCGCAGCCGGACGAGGCGGGCCGCAAGCGGCTGGGCGAGGTGTACCAGCGCGCACTCGCGGCGCTGAAGGAAGGCGTGTCGAAGGATCTACAGGACGAGCTCGAAACCCTCACCCTGCCGCTCGAGAACACCCCGACCGAATCGGAGGTGCGACTCGCCCAGGCCCAGCTCCTCGGATGGCTCGAGGGTCTCTTCCAGGGGATCCAGGCCGCGCTCTGGACCCAGCACATGCAGGCCCGCGCCGAGATCGATGAGATGCGGCGGCGGCGCGGCCTGCCAGCGGGACCCGGGCCCGAGCTGGCCGCCCCGCGGGACCCGGGTCAGTACCTCTAGACCCGGCCCCGGGGCGCCCAGCCCCGGCGGAACTTACCTGGTAACTTTTTCAGCCTCGCGGATCAGTGCGTCCTCGCTCGGGGTCACCTTCACCCCGTGAGTCGGCTGCTGCCGAAGGTGGCGCACGCCTTCGGTTTTCGCGTCCGGCTCGGTGCGGAAGATCACCTCGTACCCGCAGTGCGTACACGTCATGGTGTAGCTCGGCATGGCGTCGTCCTCCTCGTTGACGCGCAGAGTGACGCAAGAGGGATGCCATCGCGGACCCCGCATCGCGGTGCTAGAATCCCGCCGACATGACGAGCCGCCTGATCACCAACGTGCGCGTCCTCGACGGCACCGGCCGCGAGCCCTTCGCCGGATCCGTGCGCGTGGAGGGCTCACGCATCGCGGAGGTATCGGCGGGCGCGCCGCTTCCCCCGCGGCCGGGCGAGCCCGTGATCGACGGGCGCGGCGCGATCCTGATGCCGGGCCTCATCGAGCCGCACGCGCACCTGAGCTTCGCGGACGTGGTCTCCTACGAGCTGACGCGCCTGCCGCCCGAGGAGCATCTGCTCGCCACCATCCGCAACGCGCGCACCATGCTCGACTCGGGCTACACGAGCGCGCTCTCCGCGGCGGCGGCCAAGCCGCGCCTCGACGTGGTGGTGAAGCGCGAGATCGACGCGGGACGGCTGCCCGGGCCGCGTCTGCTCGCCAACGGCCCCGAGATCACGGTCACCGGCGGGCTCGGCGACAGCAACCTGCTCCACCTGCCCTACCACGAAACGCCGACCTTCTGCTGGGTGGCCGACGGGCCCGACGCCATCCGCCGCGTCTGCCGCCTGCTCGCGCGCGAGGGCGTGGACCTGCTCAAGCTGAACCTCTCCGGCGATCTCGGCACCTCCGCGTGGTCGTCGGAGCTGACCCCGATGTCGGAGGCCGAGGTCGGCGCGGCCATGGAGGTCGCGAGCGCCCGAGGTCTGCGCGTCTGCGCGCACTGCCGCAGCGGCGACTCGGTGCGCATGGCGGTGCGCCACGGCATCGAGATCATCTACCACGCCAACTACTGCGACGAGGCCGCGCTCGACGCGCTCGAGGCGGCGCGCGACCGCGTCTTCGTCGCCCCCGCGCTCGGCATCACCTACAACCTGACCCAGGCCAACGGGCAGTGGGGCATCACCCCGGAGCGCGCGGTGGGCTTCGAGCGCGAGCTGGCCGCCTCGGTCGAGACCATCGGGCACATGCGCGCGCGCGGGATCCGGGTGCTGCCCGGCGGCGACTACGGCTTCGTCTACAACCCGCACGGCACGTACGCGCGCGATCTCTGGCTCTTCGTGAAGCTGCTCGGCTTCTCGCCGATGGAGACCCTGGTGGCCGCGACCCGCCTGGGGGGTGAGATCATGGGCCGGCCCGGCGAGCTCGGCCTCGTGAAGGCGGGCGCCCTCGCCGACCTGCTGCTGGTGGACGGCGATCCCCTCGCCGACATC